>CAZDLV010000026.1:0-17233 GCA_964506345.1 uncultured Rhodobacterales bacterium
TGCTGGCCCTGACGGCGCCGGTGGTTCTGTTTCTGGGCTTTGCCGGGGCAATGGCGCGCCGGTCACGGTTTGTATTGCTGAACTGGCTGGGCGCGATCTATACCAATGCGGTGCGCGGCATACCCGATATTATTTTCTTTCTTTTCGTCCCGATCGCCATGGATCAGGGCATCGAATATATCCGCCAGAAAATCCTGTGTCCCGACGTGACCGCCCCCATTCGCCAGGGCAACGATTTCGTGGTTTGCGCGGCGGCGAAAATGCCGTTGGGAACCTCGCCGCAATGGGTGCACGAGGTTTACGGGTTTTCGCTGGCACTCGTCGCCTTTGCCATTGTGTTCGGGGCTTTTGCTGCCAACACGATTTACGGCGCGATGAAGGCCGTGCCGCGCGCGCAACTGGAAACAGCCGAGGCCTACGGCTTGACCGCGCGACAGGTGTTCTGGCGTATCGAGGTGCCGCAAATGTGGGTCTATGCGTTGCCGGGCCTGTCGAACCTGTGGATGATCCTGATCAAGGCGACACCCTTGCTGTTTTTGCTGGGGGTCGAGGATATCGTTTACTGGGCCAAGGAACTTGGCGGCTCGAAAACCACGCGCTTCGCCTATCCGCACCCTGACTGGCGGGTGTATTATTTCGGCGTCCTGCTGATTTTCTATCTGTTGATGACATGGGGCAGCGAGACGGTTTTCAAACGGATTTCGCGTAAACTCTCGCACGGGCAGGCGACGCTTGGCGGCATGGACGACGCCGGGGTCACCGCATGAGCTGCCTGGATACCTTGCAGGAATACGGCCTGCGGTCCATCGGTATCGGCGCACGGTTGCTGCCGAAAACGGACATCACGTTGTGTGACCAGTTTGTGCTGATCGGGTCCGGTCTGGTCTGGAACATCTATTTTGCCGCTATCGCCATGATGATAGGTTTCTGGCTGGCCACGCTGGTTGCTGTCGGCAAAGCCAGCCCGGTGCGGCTTTTCTCGGTTCCGGCCAAAGCGTTTATTTTTGTGTTTCGCGGCTCGCCGCTGTTCATCCAGTTTTTCCTGTTTTACGAGATTTTCGTGCTGATCCCCAAGGTCGGCATCGATATCAACCTCGGCTTTCTGACCATCACCGCCGAAACCCGCTGGCTGACCAAGGCGTGGCTGGGGGCGTTGATCGTGCTGATCCTGAACACCTCGGCCTATTCCGGCGAGATTTTCTACGGTGCGCTGCGCTCGGTTCCCAAGGGCGATGTCGAGGCGGCAAATGCCTACGGCATGTCGGGATTCCGCAAGTTCCGCCGCATCATCTGGCCCTCGATGCTGCGCCTTGCATGGCCGAGCTATACCAACGAGGCGATTTTCATGTTCCACGCCACGACGCTGGTGTTTTTTTCCGGCTTTCCGGCGTGGCGGCAAAGTGGCGATGCGCTGTATTACGCCAGCTATTTCGCAGACAAGACATTCAATCCGTTCGTGTCCTACCCGATCATCGCCTTCTATTTCGTGCTGTGTACGCTGGCAATTATTACCTTGTTCGGCTGGGCCAACCGCCGCCTGAACCGGCATATCCCCGTGGCCGAAAAGGCGAAGTTCCGCTTCAAACCGCAATTCATCCGGTAGGGTGCGTGGTCTCCACGCACCATCCACACTCACAACAACCGGATTATTGTCGGAAATGTCCAAACGGTGCGTGGGGACCACGCACCCTACGGATCATGAGTGTTCCAAATCCTAAAACCGCACTTCCGACGAAAACGCCACCTCCGCCCCGCCAACCGGATGCCGGAACGCCAGCTCCTCGGCATGCAGCAACATCCGCCCCGCCGCCGCGAAGGCCGCGCCTTGCGCATAGAACCGGTCGCCAAGGATCGGATGCCCCAGCGCCAGCATATGCACCCGCAACTGGTGTGTGCGCCCGGTCAGCGGAAACAGCCGCATTCGCGTGGTTTCCCCGTCCCGCCCGATCACCTCCCAGCGGGTTTGCGAGGGCTTGCCAGCCTCGAAACACACCTTCTGTTTCGGCTTGTTCGGCCAGTCCACGATCAGCGGCAGGTCCACCAACCCGCTGTCCCCCGCCACATCGCCCCAGACCCGCGCGACGTAAACCTTCCGTGTCTGCCGTTTCTCGAACTGCATCCCCAGATGCCGCTGCGCCGCCTTGTTGCGCGCAAACACCATAACGCCCGAGGTCGCCATATCGAGGCGATGCACCAGCAACGTATCGGGGTAAACCTCCCGCAGGCGGGTCTCCAGACAGTCGCGATGCTCCGGCGCCTTGCCCGGCACCGACAACAGGTCGGCGGGCTTGTTCACAACCAGAATATCGTCGTCCGCATGGATCACCTCCACCGGATCGGTGGTCGGCGCATAGACGAAACCGTTCTTCACGCGGTCCCGTCGATCTTCAGCGCCAGCGCATGCACCCGCTCGGCCAGTTCCTCCTTCAGCACCGCATAAACCGCCCGCTGCCGCGCCACGCGGTTCAGCCCGTTCATCGCGGTCGAGGTCATGACAACCTTGAAATGGGTCTCGCCACCCTCGCGATAGCCACCATGGCCGCGGTGCTGCTCGCTCTCGTCGATCACCTCCAGATGCACCGGATCGAAGGCGTCTGAAAGTTTCGCTTTTATTCTGTCGGCATAAGACATAAATTGTTGCTCCTGTTGCAATCGGGTCTTGGACATCACGGCGCAGACTGTATGGTGTTGCGCCTGAGTCGGAAAGTTGAAAGGACAGCGCCACATGAATCGGCGATCACCATTTAGTTTCGATATATCGGTCTCTGCTGACAAAAAACGCAGGGCGCGGCGTCGCGGCATGTCCGGCGCGATCGAGACCTCCTCGCGCCAGTGCGAACACGAAAACTGCACCAGGGCCGGCAAATTCCGCGCCCCGCGCAGCCCCGACCAGCTGGAGGATTTCGTCTGGTTCTGTCAGGAACACATCCGCGAATATAACCGCAAGTGGAACTTCTTCGAACACCACTCCGAGGCCGAGTTCGACGAACAGGTCGAGGCGGACAAAGTCTGGGAGCGCAAGACCAAACCCTTTGGCGATCCGTCAAAACAGAAAAGCACCACGGCCTCGCACCCCGAGGGCGAAGCCTTCAAGCGGTTCGGCTTTGACGACCCGTACGAGGTGCTGGGCGAAAACGGCACGCTCAATCCGGCAACGTCCACCGCATCGCGCCAACGCCGCCTGCCCCCGACCGAGCGCAAGGCGATTGAAATTCTTGGGGCCGGCGATGCCATGACCAAGGCGGAAATCCGCAAAACCTACAAGTCGCTGGTCAAGGTTCTGCACCCCGACCTCAACGGTGGCCGGCGCGACGACGAGGAACGCCTGGCCGAGGTCGTCTGGGCATGGGAACAGATCAAGGGCAGCCGTTCTTTCCGCGATTAGGCCCCGCGACCCTAAAACCGGATTTCATAACCGACAGCGGCGCTCAGGGTCGGCGCCGTTGCATAGGGCGATTGCCGCACCCCGGCATCAAGCGTCACTTCACTACCGTTGGTGAACCTGTGGCTGATGCCGATCGTGGCATACCCGCGGGATGCGTTCACAACAGCAGGGGCCGGCACGCTGAATGTCGTCATGCCGGGCACGGCGCTGGTGCCGGTCACCGGATTGGCACTGCGCGACAGATCCTGTTCCAGCCCGATACCATAGCGCAGCGTGTGGGTTGGCGACAGTTGCGTGCGCCCCTCGATCCCTACTGTCGCGACTACGATATCCTGACGATATGCATCATAGGTAACAGGGAAGGCGATGGTGTTCGCCTCGGTATATCCGGCGCGGGTCGTTGACATGGCCGCAATGCGGACAAACGGCGTCAGCAACGCTTTTCCTGCCTGAATACCGGTCCCGATTTCGAAACTGCCGGCGGTGGTTGCCAGCAAGGATGTGCCGGTGCCGGCTTCGGTGTTGGCCAGCGTTGCGGCGCGCACGATGCGCGCATCCCCGCCCGAATAGGCCAGCGCCGCTTTCCACGTCAGCCCGGTCCGGTCGGCAGCGCGCGAGCGCAGGTATATGCCACCTGCCGTCTGTTGCGTATCGACCCCGAACCCGCCGAGCGCCGAAATTTCGTTTCCGGTGGTCACAAACCCGCCGAATGTCAGCCTTTCCCCGATACCGACAGCCGCGGTAGCCCCGCCGGATGCCTGTGTGCCGATGGCGACGTTCGACGCCAGCGTCCCTTCGAACCGGATGGCCACCGGACGGGCATGTCCGCCGGCGCCCTTGCTGGAAAACGCCGCGCCGCCGGAACCGCTGCGCGAGACTTCCAGTTCGCGCCCCAGCATCGCCCCGAGCGAGGCGTTGCTCATATCCACAGCGCCCCCCTGATCGGCGGCGCTCTGGCCGATGGCGGTTTGCGTGTTGACCAGATCAAGCATCGCATCGCGATAGATAAAGGCGCGCGCCGCGCCTTCACCGTCGCCGCTTTCTCCGACCACGACGGTTCCATCGGCGCTGACACCGCGCGCGCTGGAATAGGTGTCCAGCGGGTTCAACACCCCGAGGTTCTCCATCGTGCCGCCCCCCTGTCCGTCATCGGTCCAGCGAAACGCCATGTCGCCGCCGGTCGGGCCGCTAGAGCGGCCAACCACAACCGTTCCGTCGGCGTTGACGTCATTGGCAATGGAATAGGCATAGGTGCCGCCGGACAATGTGCCGAGGTCCTGCATCGGCCCCCCGCCTTCAACCCAGCGAAACGCATGCGCTCCGCCGGTGGTCGCGTAGCTGTAGCCAACCACGACCGTTCCGTCAGCATTTACGGCCCTTGCACGGGACTCTCCGCCGAACGACCCCAGATCCTGCATGACGCCGCCAATGCCGCCACCGGCTGCAACAATGGATAGCGGCCCGCCCGCAGCCCCCAGCGCCGTGTATGTCTGCACCCAGCGGAAGGCCCGCGTGCCGTTGCCGGAATTGCTGTACCCGACGATCACGCTGCCGTCGGCATTAACATCGCTGGCCTCTACCCGGTAATATGAATCAAAAGGGCCGAACCCGATTAACGAGCCGATGTCCTGCATCCCCGAAACCGCATCCCAGCGAAAGGCGCGATATGCGACCGACGGATTTGCATCCTCGTAGGAGCCGACGATCACACTGCCGTCGGTGTTCGCGCCATAGGCATAACTCGGCGTGCCTTCGACGCCCAGAAAGCTGTATCCGTTGACGCCGTCCCGGCGAAACGCCTGATATTCGGTGTATCCGGTAATTGTATTTGTTATGGTGCCGAAACCGACAATCACCGTGCCGTCGCCGCTGACACCTCTGGCCGCGGCAAAGGAGCCGCCGCCGGGTAACACGCCAAGGCTGGTAACATTCCCCGAACCGTCCCAGTAAACCGCCGGTGCCGGTGCCATTCCTGAGTTGCCCCCGACAATGACGCTGCCATCCGCACTTATGCCGAACGCACGACTTTCCGTATATCCCGACAACGGCAACAACTCCGTCATGCCTTGCGCCGATACTGCGGTGGATAACGAAAGCGCCAGCAGCGAGCTGGTTATGTATGTAAACGGGCGTAAAATGCGGGATACTGCGGGGGTCATTAGCTGGCTCCTGACATGATTACTCGATAAATTGGCGGCAACAGTGGCAGAAATGAACAGCAAAGCAACATATTTCGACAGCTCGGCACCGGTTCCACGCTACGGCGCGGCGTTTCGCGTGTTTCACGCCCCTTGCAAGCGCCGGTGTAATGTTTCAAAAGCGGTGTAAATATGCCGGCTGATCGCCTGCGCCAGTTTACGACGGAAAATATTATGACAAATTCAGCAAAACCGACCGAAGAAATCCGCGTCCGCGATGTTTTCGGCTTTGATACAGACATGACCGTCAACGGTTTCGAGGAACGCACCGACCGCGTGCCCGACATCGACCCGATGTATAAATTCGACCCCGAAACCACGCTCGCCATCCTCGCCGGTTTCCGCAACAACCGCCGTGTGATGATCCAGGGCTACCACGGCACGGGCAAATCGACCCATATCGAACAGGTCGCCGCCCGCCTGAACTGGCCGACCGTGCGCGTCAACCTCGACAGCCACATCTCGCGTATCGACCTGATCGGCAAGGACGCGATCAAGCTGCGCGACGGCCAGCAGGTCACCGAATTCCAGGAGGGGATCCTGCCCTGGGCGCTGCGCAACCCCTGCGCCATCGTCTTTGACGAATACGACGCCGGCCGCCCCGACGTGATGTTCGTCATCCAGCGCGTGCTGGAGGAGGGCGGCAAGCTGACCCTTCTGGACCAGAACGAGATCATCACCCCGCACCCGTCCTTCCGCCTGTTCGCCACCGCCAACACTGTCGGCCTCGGCGACACCACCGGCCTGTACCACGGCGTGCAGCAGATCAACCAGGCGCAGATGGACCGCTGGTCGATCGTGGCAACCCTGAACTACCTGTCGCACGACGCCGAATGTGCCATCGTTCTGGGCAAGGCCCCGCATTACAATACCGAGGAAGGGCGCAAGACCATCGCCCATATGGTCACCGTGGCCGACCTGACGCGCACGGCCTTCATGAACGGCGATATCTCCACCGTCATGTCGCCGCGCACCGTGATCACTTGGGCACAAAACGCCGAGATTTTCCGCGACGTCGGTTTCGCCTTCCGCCTGACCTTCCTGAACAAATGCGACGAACTGGAACGCCAGACGGTTGCCGAATTCTACCAGCGCTGCTTTGACGAGGAACTGCCCGAAAGCGCGGTTTCGCTGAGCCTTGGCTAGAATATGGTAGCCTCATCCAAATTGATAGGTGCTGCCGGAGAGCACTTTGTGATGAGCGCATTGTTGCGACAAGGATACATTGCTGCTCTGGCCCCCGAAGGTGCTCCGAACATAGATATATTGCTGTCAGATTTGAATGGCACGAAGCTTCTTGGCCTCCAAGTGAAGTCTCGATCCGGCAAGGGTAGCGACGGCGGTTGGCATATGAGACCGAAGCACGAAAGCATTGTAGATGATCGCCTGCTATACTGTTTTGTGGATTTTGCAGATGCTGGCGATGCTTTGGATCACATTCCTGATGTATTCATTATACCGAGTGCGGTTGTTGCCGAGGCGATACGATCTACACATGCAACCTGGCTACGAAATCCCGGAAAGAATGGTCACGTTCGAAAACAGAACAGTGTAAGGCGGTTAATACCGGATTATTCGCGGATTTGCGCTCCTGAAACCACACCTTACGTTCGTGGCTGGATGGATAAATGCAAAAGTGGCTGGAGCTTGATCGGAGAGCTGATCAGCCCCGATGATGCGATGAAATTTGAAGAAAAGGTCGAATAATGACCAAAACCGACAACCCCGCCGACGCCTTCAAAAAGGCACTGGCCGAGGCGACCCGCACCCTCGCGGACCAGCCGGACCTGAACGTCTCGTTCAGCATCGACCCCTCGACTCTGACGGCGGAAAACGCCCGTCTGCCGCAGGTGACGCGCCGCATGAGCGCGCAAGAGGTCCTGCTGGCCCGCGGCACCGCCGATTCCTATGCCATGCGCCTGCGGTTCCACAACGATACCACCGGCAGCAAATTCCGCCCCTCGGGCGAGATGGCCCGCGCCATCTACGACGCCATGGAAAACGCCCGTTGCGACGCCATGGGCGCGCGCGCCATGCCCGGCACCGCCAAAAACATCGACGCCAAAATCGGCGATGCAGCCCTGAAGGCCGGCTATGACAAAATCAGCGACAGCGGCTCCGCCCCGCTGGCCGAGGCCGCCGGCTATTTCGTGCGTGAACTGGCGACGGGCCGCGACCTGCCCAAGGGCGCCGATACCGTCCTCAACGTCTGGCGCGGCTTCCTCGAAGGGCAGGCCGGCGAGAGCTTCGGCGACATCAACGCCGTGCTGGATGATCAGGAGGCGTTCTCGCGCCTGACCCGCAAGGTGATCGAGGATCTCGGCTATGGCGACGAACTGGGCGACGACCCCGACTCCGAGGACCCCGACGAGGATCAGGACGCCTCGGAAGACGAGGAAGAGCAGGACGAGGAAGGCGGCGATCAGGAAGAACAGAACGCCGACGAAGAGGACGCGCAGCCCGAACAACAAGCCGACGACATGGAACAGCAGGCGCAGGCCACGCTGGAGGAAACCGAGCAATCCGACCTCGAGGACAGCAACGAACTGAACGAGGGCGCGCCGCAAGAGGACCCGAACGAACAACCGCCTGTGTCCGAGGCCGATCCCGGCTACAAGGTGTTCACCACCGAATTCGACGAGGAAATCACCGCCGGCGAGCTGGCCGAGCCGGTCGAACTGGAACGCCTGCGCGCCTATCTCGACCAGCAGCTCGAACCATTGAAAGGCGCGGTCAGCCGCCTCGCCAACCGTCTGCAACGCCGCCTGATGGCGCAACAGAACCGCAGCTGGGATTTCGATCTGGAGGAAGGCATCCTCGACGCCGCCCGCCTTGCGCGTGTCGTTGCCAACCCGACCACGCCGCTGTCGTTCAAACAGGAAAAAGACACCGAATTCCGCGACACCGTCGTCACCTTGCTGATTGACAACTCCGGCTCCATGCGCGGCCGCCCGATCTCCATCGCCGCCATCTGCGCCGACGTTCTGGCCCGCACGCTGGAACGCTGTCAGGTCAAGGTGGAAATCCTCGGCTTCACTACCCGCGCGTGGAAGGGCGGGCGCTCGCGCGAAAAATGGCTGGAACAGGACCGCCCCGCCAACCCCGGCCGCCTGAACGACCTGCGCCACATTATCTACAAGGGCGCCGATGCCCCGTGGCGCCGCTCGCGCCCCAATCTGGGCCTGATGATGAAGGAAGGCCTGCTAAAAGAAAACATCGACGGCGAGGCGCTTGAATGGGCCTACCGCCGCATCATGAACCGGCCCGAGGCCCGCCGCATCCTGATGGTGATATCCGACGGTGCGCCGGTGGATGATTCCACGCTTTCGGTCAATCCGGCCAGCATCCTCGAAAAACACCTGCGCGATGTGATCGCCATGATCGAAAAACGCAAACAGGTGGACCTGATCGCCATCGGCATCGGCCATGACGTCACGCGCTATTACGAACACGCCGTCACCATCACCGACGTGGAACAACTGGCCGGTGCCATGACCGAACAACTGGCCTCGTTGTTTGAAACAGACGCGAAAAAACGCAAAAAGGGCTGACCTGCGCGGCGCCTACTTCCGGTTGCGGCGGCTGAAAAACAGGAATATCGCGGCCAGAACGAACAGCGACGGCGCGGCGGGCAACAGCAGAATGCGAAAAATCACCTGTTCCCACAGCCACGGCCCGATATAGCGTTCAACGGCGGGCTGAAGCACCTGCAAACTGCCGAAATGGATGGTGGCCCAGACATTGCCGATCGCGGCAAAGCGGAACGGGTCGGCCTGTGCAACGGTATCCTGCCAGTCAAACCATGTTTGCACCAGACCGGCCAGAAAAAACAGAATTGCCAATATGCGTTTCATGCGTGTCCTCGCGTAGAAAAGAGTTTTCATAGGTAGCGTTCTGGCGCACACTAGCGCCAACATCCGCGCGGTGCAAATCACAGCCGGCGGGTTTTCTCTGACGATACTGCGAGCAAATATTACAATGTTTCAGGACTTCACCACCCCCACATCGCCCGAAACCGGCGCCCCGCGTCTGGCCGCCCTGCGCGCCCTGCTGCGGGGCGAAAACCTCGACGGTTTTCTGGTGCCGCGCGCCGACGCCCACATGGGCGAGAACGTCGCCCCCTGTGACGAGCGCCTCGCATGGCTGACCGGTTTCACCGGCTCGGCCGGCATGTGCGCGGCGCTGCTGGACACCGCGGGCGTGTTCATCGACGGGCGCTATACGTTGCAGGTGCGCGATCAGGTGGACCTGTCGGTCTATACCCCCGTGCCGGTGCCGCAGGTCAAACTGGCCGACTGGCTGGCGGAATCGCTGCCCGGGGGCGGGCGCGTGGCCTATGACCCGTGGCTGCACGGGTTCGATGAAATCGACACGCTGGAAAAAGCGCTGGCCGGCAAGGGCATCGCCCTGGTCAAAACCCGCAATCCGGTCGATGAAATCTGGCACGACCGCCCCGCGCCGCCTGCGGGCCGGATCGTGGTGCAGGACATTGCCTTTGCCGGTGAAACCCACGACAGCAAACGCACGCGCCTCGCCGAAACCCTGCAAACGGCGGGGCAGACGGCCTTTGTCCTCACCCTGCCGGATTCGATTGCATGGCTGTTGAATATACGCGGCGCCGACATTGCCAACACGCCGGTGCCGCTGTGCTTTGCCATCCTGCACGCCGACGCGCGGGTCGATCTGTTCGTCAATCCCGCCAAATGCGACGACGCGCTGCTGGCGCATTTGGGGGTGTTTGTGACCGTGCGCCCCGAGGCGGATTTCCCCGACGCGCTCGGCGCACTCACTGGCAAGACCGGCGTGGACCGTTCCAGCGCCCCCGTCGCCGTGTCCGACCTGCTGCAAACCCCCGACTGGTCAGCGGACCCGTGCATTCTGCCCAAGGCCTGCAAAAATGCGGCCGAGATCGCCGGTTCCCGCGCCGCCCATATCCGCGACGGGGCGGCGATGGTCGAATTCCTCTGCTGGCTCGATTCCGAGGCGCCGAAAGGCAAGTTGACCGAAATTGCCGTGGTGAAACAGCTCGAGTCCTTCCGCCGCGCCACCAATGCGCTGCGCGATATATCCTTCGACACCATCAGCGGCGCCGGTCCGGACGGCGCGATCGTGCATTACCGCGTGACCGGGGACACCGACCGCCCCCTGCGCGCCGACGACATCCTGCTGCTGGACAGCGGCGGGCAATATGTGGACGGCACCACCGACATCACCCGCACCGTCTGCATCGGCGCGGGCCTGCCCGGCGCGGCCGAGGCCAACACCCGCGTTCTGAAAGGCATGATCGCCCTTTCCCGCGCCCGTTTTCCGGCAGGGATCAGCGGCCATGACCTCGACGCTTTCGCCCGCATGGCGCTCTGGCAGGCGGGGCAGGACTACGACCACGGCACCGGCCACGGCGTCGGTGCCTACCTCGGCGTGCATGAAGGGCCGCAACGGATTTCGCGTATCTCCGACGTGGCCTTGCAAACCGGCATGATCCTGTCGAACGAACCGGGGTATTACCGCGAGGGGGCCTTCGGTATCCGTATCGAGAACCTGATCGTGGTCACCGAACCGGAAATCCCTGCGGGGGGCGAGCGCCCGATGCACGGTTTTGAAACCCTGACCTTCGTGCCGATCGACAAACGGTTGATTGTGGCGGAAATGCTGTCGCGCGACGAAATCGCATGGCTCGACGCCTATCACGCAGATGTGTGCGAAAAGCTGCGGCCGCTGGTCGGTGACGTCGCGAAAATCTGGCTCGAAGCGGCTTGTGCCCCCCTCTGAGGCATCCGGTCCGATTGCGGTATACCACAGAATGCGGTATCAAGACCCCTCGCAATCACAGGAGAGATGAATGGCCAAGGACAGAATCACGATCAAGCCAGCCAATGGAACATGGGTGGTTCGCACCGGAGGCGCTGTCATCGCTGAATCCAAAAACGCGCTGGAACTATCCGAGGCGGACTATCCGCCGGTCATCTATTTCCCGCGCAAGGACGTGGCGATGGCATTTCTTGACGCTTCCGAACAAACCTCGACCTGCCCGTTCAAGGGCGAGGCCAGCTATTTTCACATCGCCGGAAAAAGCGGCGTTATGGAAAATGCGGTCTGGAGCTATGAAAACCCGACCGGGGCGGTGGCGGAAATTGCCGGCTATCTGGCGTTTTACACCGACAAGGCCGCAGTGGAGCGGGTATAGCCCCGCGCTCAGGTGTGTTCCTCGCGCGCTACGGCTGCCAGCGCGCGGTTATAGGATTTCAGGGCGTCCACCAGATAAACGGTCCCGAGGATTTCGGGGCCGTTTTCGTTTTCACGCACCACCGGCAACAACTGCACCGGCGATTCCTCCAGCTTGGCCATGGCGGTTTCCAGTGTTTCCCCGATATCGACAAACGCCCCCTGTTCCACCAGATCGACACATTGTGATTGCGGCGCGTCCTGACCCGAGCCGACCAGATGCATGATATTGCTTATATGAATTGAATCCAGCAGATATTCCTGCGGTCCCGCCGCCACATGAATGCCGCGTTGTTCCAGTTGCGTCAGGAAAAAACTGCGATGCACCAGGCGGCTGGTCAGGGCCGAGGCAACGGAAACCGACACCATGATGGCGATCCCTGCCTGCCAGTCTCCGGTCATCTCGAACACGATCAGGGTGGTGGAAATCGGCGCGCCCAGCACCGCCGCTGCCACCGCCCCCATTCCGGCCAGCGCATACAGGGTTTGCGTGCCGGAAACGCTGGGAAATACCGACGTGGCGATCAGGCCGAAGGCCAGCCCCGTCAACGCCCCGAGCATCAGCGACGGTGAAAAAATCCCGCCACCCATGCGTCCGGCAAAAGTGATGGCGACGGCCACGACCTTGACCAGCGCAAACACCAGCGCCTCGCGCAGCAACAGGCTGCCGGTCAGGGCGGCCGACGTGGTTTCATAGCCGACACCGATGATATGCGGATAGGCCAGCGCAATGCCCCCCAACAAGGCGCCGGCAATGGCGGGACGCAGGAAAATCGGCATCCGCAGCAGTTTCTGCAGCGCGTCGCCCCATTTTTCCGCGATGAAAATACTTTTGATCAGCATATAGGCGACCAGCCCGCTGACCAGCCCCAGCAACAGAAACGCCGGCATTTCCGCATAAAACCGCAGGGCGTCGCCGGGCAGGACAAATTCGGTTATGTTGCCCATCTGCATCCGGCTGACGATGGCGCCGGACACGGCGGCGATGACGATGGGGGCAAAGGCGTGCATGGCGAAATGGCGCAGGATCACCTCCAGCGCGAAAATCGTTCCGGCAATCGGCGCGTTGAACGAGGCAGACACCGCCGCCGCCACCGCGCACCCCATCAGGTCGCGCGCCGTCATGCCGTTGGCGTGGATCCGGTCGGAAATCCAGCTTGCGATTACCGCCGCCAGATGCACCACCGGCCCTTCGCGCCCGCTGGACCCGCCGGTGGACAGCGTGATCAGCGAGGCCACAGCCGAGGCCAGCCCGACCTTTTTCTGCACCCGCCCGTCGCGCCGCGCCGCGCCGTCGATGACATCGGCGACCGAACAGGTCTGCCCGTCCTTGATGAACAGCCACAGGATCAGCCCGACGGCCAGCCCGCCCGCCACCGGAATCGCGATCACCCATTGCCAGTCCAGCCCGCCCAGCGTGGTCGCCAGCGTTTTGTCGTCGGCACCGTAAAACAGACCTTGAAGATAGGAAATCGACACCCTGAACCCGACCGCCGCGCCGCCGGCGGTCACCCCGATAACCAGCGCCAGAAACCAGAAGGTAACCTGCCCCGGCCCCTTGTTCCGCAAGGCCAGCCACGCGCGGCGCACCTCGGCCAGGGCGGCGGCGCGCATCGAGGTCAGAAATTCGCCAAACTGCTGCATGTGTTATCCTTTGCGCCGGATCCCCAGCGGTGCGCCCAGTTGCGCCGGTGTCGCCAGCCCCTTGTGCGCCGCCAGCATGTCGGCCATGCGCGCCTGCGCCCAGTCGGGATAGGGGGTGGAGCGCCGCGTTTCCAGATCGACATTCATCAGCATCTGTTCGCAGGTCGCCGCCAGCCGGTCGCCGTCGGTGTTGAACAGTTCGGCAAACAGGTGCATCCGCTTGGCGTCATGGTCGATCATCCGCACCCTGATGACGAAGCTCTCGCCCTGCAACACCTCGTCCAGATAGTGGATATGGCTTTGCAGCGCATAAGGCCCCTGACGGACGCGCGCGGCGTGGGCCTCGCCTATCCCCAGTTCGTTTTCCAGAAAATCGTCCAGCGCCTGATCGAAGGCCATGGTGTAATAGGCGACGTTCATATGGCCGTTATAGTCGATCCATTCTGCCGGCACCTGCCGCGCGGCCAGTGTGACCGGCGCGTCAAACGGTGCGTCATGTCCCTCGAAAGCTGTCATTTTTGTCTTCCCCGTAGTTCACCGGCACATTACTGTGGGATCAAAGCGGAGGGAACCCCATGAGCATTGCAGAAGCCATCAAATCCTTGCAGGGAAAATTCGGCGACAAGGTCACACAGAACACCGCCGTTCTGGAACAGCACGGCCGGAACGAGGCCTATTTCCCCGTCACCCCGCCCGACGCGGTGGTTTTTCCGGAATCGACGCAGGATGTCGCGGAAATCGTGAAAATCTGCGCCGGACACCATTGCCCGATAATCGCCTATGGCACCGGCACCTCGCTGGAGGGGCACCAGCTGGCGATCAAGGGCGGGATCAGCCTCGACATGTCGAAAATGAACGCGGTGCTTGCCGTCCATGCCGAGGATATGGACGCCGTCGTGCAACCCGGTGTCACCCGCGAGCAACTGAACGAGGACCTGCGCGCCACGGGGCTGTTCTTTCCTGTCGATCCGGGGGCCAATGCCTCGCTTGGCGGTATGACGGCGACGCGGGCCTCCGGCACCACGGCGGTGCGCTACGGCACCATGCGCGAGAACGTCATGGCGCTGGAGGTGGTGCTGGCCGACGGGCGTATCATCCGCACCGGCAGCCGCGCACGCAAATCCTCGGCCGGTTACGACCTGACGAAACTGTTTGTCGGCTCAGAGGGGACGCTGGGCATCATTACCGAAATCACCCTGCGTCTGCAGGGCCAGCCCGAGGCGGTCTCGGCCGCGACCTGTTCCTTTCCCGACATCGAATCGGCGGTGAACACGGTGATGGCGACGATCCAGATGGGCATTCCGATGGCGCGGATCGAGTTTGTGGACGAGATGATGGTGAAGGGATTCAACCTCTATCAGGGCAGCGAGATGCCCGAGGTGCCGCATCTGTTCGTGGAGTTCCACGGCTCGCCGAACGGCGTCAAGGAACAGGCGGAAAGCTTCGGCGAGATTGTCGCCGACATGGGCGGCAGCGATTTCAAATGGTCCGACAGCACCGAGGACCGCAACGCCCTGTGGAAGATGCGCCACAACGCCTATTACGCGCACAAGGCGCTGCGGCCGGACGCGCATGCGTTGTCCACGGATGTTTGCGTGCCGATCTCGCGTCTGGCCGAGGCGGTGAATTTCGCGCGGGCCGAAAGCGGGCGGCTGGACCTGATGGTGTCGATTCTGGGCCATGTCGGGGATGGAAATTTTCACTGCGCCGTCAGTTTCGACCCTGACGACGCGGCGGAACACGGCGCGGTCAAGGAATTCCTGCACGCCCTTAACCATCGTGCGCTGGAACTGGACGGGACAGTGACCGGCGAGCACGGGATCGGCGTTGGCAAGATGAAATACATGGCCGACGAACACGGCGATGCACTTCAGGTCATGGTTGATATCAAGAAAACGCTGGACCCGCAGAACATCATGAACCCGGGGAAAATGTTGCCGGTGAATTGACGGCGCGAGACCATAAACCGGACATAAACCGGAAAATTGCCCATGGGCAATTTTTCGATCTATGCGGTAAATTCGGATGGATTTGACACAGCGCCTGAAACGGCAGTCGTGCGGGGGTTAATCCCGTGTGGCAGCACCCAGCGGCGGAACTTCGGCGGCGGGGGCGTCGTCAATGGCCGGTGTGTCCAGCATTTTCGGGTCGGCGGCGGGTTCGCCGGTTTCCAGTGGCGGTTCGATGGCGGCATGGGGTTCCGGCGCCGGTTCGCCGGTGTCGGCAACGGGGGCCGCTGCGGGTTGCGCCGCGACCGGTTCCGTCACGTCTGCGGGTTTTTCGGCCGGTTTGCTGCGCCGGAATACCAGCACGTTGACATAGCGTTCCTGCGTCTTGCCCATCAGGCCGGTTTTTTCATCCACCGGCAGGCTTTCGGCGCGCTGGTATTCCCAGCCGTCGGCGGCCTGTTCGTTCATCAGGTCGGTCATGTTGACCGCATAGCGCGCATCGGTGCCGCGCACGCCTTTGACCTTGCGAACCTTGCGCGGGGCGGTGACGACTTTGTATTCGAATTCGGACATTTTTGTTCCTTTGCGGCGATTCGGTCGGAGGATATTACCCGATACCGAGCTTTGCGCGAATGATCTCGTTCACAACTTTGGGATTGGCCTTGCCGCCGGTGGCTTTCATGACCTGACCGACGAACCAGCCGGCCATGCTCGGCTTGTCCTTCACCGCGGCGACTTTGTCGGGGTTGGCGGCGATCACCGCATCCACGGCGGCCTCGATGGCGCCGGTGTCGGTGACCTGTTTCATGCCGCGGGATTCGACGATTTCGGCGGGGTCGCCGCCTTCGGTCCAGACGATCTCGAACAGTTCCTTGGCGATCTTGCCGGAAATGTCGCCCTTGGCGATCAGGTCGAGGATGGTGCCGAGCTGGTCGGCGGAAATCGGCGAGTCGCCAATGCCGAGGCCCTGTTTGTTCAGACGCCCGAACAATTCGTTGATCACCCAGTTGGCGGCCTGTTTGCCGTCGCGGCCTTTGGCCACGGCCTCGAAATATTCGGCGTTGGCGACATCGGCGGTCAGCACGCCGGCATCGTATTCGGTCATGCCGTATTCGGTGACGAAACGCGCCTTTTTGGCGTCCGGCAGCTCCGGCAGGCCGGCCCTGATTTCGTCAACCCACGCCTGCTCGATTTCCAGCGGCAGCAGGTCGGGGCAGGGGAAATAGCGGTAGTCGTGCGCCTCTTCCTTGGAGCGCATGGAGCGGGTCTCGCCCTTGGCGGGATCATAAAGGCGGGTTTCCTGATCGATTTTTCCGCCGTCCTCCAGAATGGCAATCTGGCGCTTGGCCTCGAAATCGATGGCCTGCTGGATGAAGCGCATGGAGTTCATGTTCTTGATCTCGCAACGGGTGCCGAGGATCGAGAAGTCGTTGTCGCTGGCGCGGAATTTTTCGTAGGTTCCGGGCAGACAGACGGAGACATTGACGTCGGCGCGCAGGCTGCCTTCCTGCATGTTGCCGTCGCAGGTGCCGAGGTAGCGCACGATCTGGCGCAGTTTGCGGACATATTCGGCGGCTTCCTCGGGGCCGCGGATGTCGGGGCGGCTGACGATTTCCATCAGGGCGATGCCGGTGCGGTTGAGGTCGACAAAGGACATTTCCGGGTCCATGTCATGCACGGATTTGCCGGCGTCCTGTTCGATGTGGATGCGTTCGACACGGACCTTGCGCGCCACGCCCGGTTCCATGTCCACGAGGATTTCGCCCTCGCCGACGATCGGGTGGTAGAGCTGCGAAATCTGGTAGCCCTGCGGCAGGTCGGGGTAGAAATAGTTC
>CAZDLV010000027.1:0-13878 GCA_964506345.1 uncultured Rhodobacterales bacterium
CGAACAAATCCGTCAAACTGCGCGTGCCGGATTAATGGGTCCTGACCCTAGGTCATCTCACCCCTACGCGACCGTCATCACGATAACCCCGCCCGCCACAACGACGGCGGCCACAATCCGCAACCGCCACGGGCGCTCGCCCAGCACAACGATCCCGATCAGCGCCGCGAACACCACCGAGGTTTCGCGCAGCGTCGAAACCATCCCCAGCGGCGCCAGCGCCTTGGCATAGATCACCAACCCGTAGGCCACGCCCGACAACACCCCGCCCAGCAACCCCAGCGCCACGGTCGCCCCCGAAACCCGCCGCCGCTTGCCCAGCATCCGGCCCAGAATAAACAGCGCCGCGATCCCTTCGAATACGAACAGCCAACCGATATAGGCCATGGAAACACCGGCCAGCCGCACCCCCATGCCATCCACCAGCGAATAGCTGGCAATGATCACACCGGTCGCCATCGCCGTCAGCACCACCAGCGGCGGCACCGCGCGCCGGAACACATTCCCCGACAGCATGAATATCCCGGTCGAGGCCACCAGCACCCCCGCCCAGGCCAGCGGCGGCAACGTCTCGCCCGCGAACACCTGCGCGCCCAGCGCCACCAGCACCGGCGACATGCCCCGCGCAATCGGATAAACGTGGCTCAGGTCGCCCAGCCGATAGGAATGGAACAGCAGGAAATAATAACCGAAATGGATCACGGTCGAGGCCGCGATATACGGCCAGCTTTCCACCGCCGGCAAGGGAAACTGCGTCGCAATCACCACGCCCAGCACCATATGCCCCGCCGCCAGCAAGCCCAGCATCGCCAACCGCTCGCCCGAGGATTTCACCAGCGCGTTCCAGCCGGCATGCAGCACCGCCGCCAGCAGAACCAGCCCTATGGCCGCCGCACTCATCCGGTCGGGAACGCTGGCTGAAACAGAAATTTCGGGGTTTTGGCCATGATGCCCTCCGTTTCAGCCCACAAAACGCCTGCGGTGCGATGCGGTCAAGCGTTAAGGTTTTTCACCCCGCGCCAGACGGGCGTTGATATCCGCGATCACCGCCGGAATTTCCACCAGCGAGTCAATGACGTAATGCGCGCCCGATTGTTCCAGAATCTTGCGCGTATGCGCCATGCGCCGCGCGATTTCCGCCCCGGACAGGGTTGCCTCCTCGTCCAGCGAGTTGATGTTCATATAGTTGGAATAACGCACCAGCCCCACGCCCCAGCAACCGGCATTCAGCGCCTCGCCAATGCCCGAAACCGTATCGTCGCATTTCACCACGGATTTCACGTCGGAAATATCCATCAGATCGAGGTTTTTGAACACCATATGCGGATTGGGGCGCGCGCCGTTTATCACCTCGTCCCCGGCCACGGTCGCATCGGGGGTAAAGCCCTGCTTGATCGAATCCTCCAGCAGAATATCGACCATCGAACGGACAAACCCTGTCGAGGCCCCGATTTTGATCCCCTTCCGCTGCAAATCCAGCATCACATCCTTCACCCCGGGCAACAGCGTGGTGTATTTGCGCAGACACGCAAGCTGCGCCGGCACGAAATCGGTAAACATCGCGTCCACATCCGACTGGTCCGGATATTTCCCCTTCGCCGCCTTCCAGCGTTCGGCGATCACCGGATCCTCGGTCAGCGCCTTGATGTGCAGGTCCTTGCGCAGCCCCATCGGCCCGCGCGCCTCTTCCATGGAAATCGGGACGCCCTGTTCCTCGAACACCTCGACAAACACCACGGCAGGCGCAATGACATAGGCATCGGCCAGCGTGCCGCTCCAGTCAAGCACCAGCGCCTTTACCTCGCCGCGATAGCTGCGTTCGTATGTATATTCCGAAAATCTGGTCATGGTTTTTCCTCTGTCTGGGATTTCAGGATGCCAGTCTGGCACGTTCTTCAAGCGCCGCAGCAGGGGGCGCGGCACTCGCCACCCCCATCCCGGCCAGGGTTTCGCGCGCGGCCTCGACCACCGCGCGCATCACATGTTCATCCAGCTGCCCGATGCAGCCGATGCGAAAACTGTCCACCACGGTCAGCTTGCCGGGATAGATAATAAACCCCTTCGATTTCATCAGGTCATAGAACCGCCCGAAATCGAACGCGGGATCGGCAGGGTTGAAAAAGGTCACGATAATTGGCGACAGCCAGCGTTCATCCAGCAATGTCTCGAACCCCAGCCGGCGCATTCCGGCCACCAGCACATCGCGGTTGCGGGCATAGCGCGCCCCGCGCCCCGCCACGCCGCCTTCGGCCTCGTGCAGGCGCAGCGCCTCGATAAACGCCGCCACCACATGCGTCGGCGGGGTAAAGCGCCACTGGCCGGTTTTTTCCATCGTCACCCATTGCGCGTGCAGATCAAGCGCCAGCGAATGGCAATTCCCCGCTGCCGCCGCCAGCGCATCCTTGCGGGCAATGACAAAACCGAACCCCGGCACCCCCTCGATACATTTGTTGGCCGAAGATACCGCCGCCTCGTATTCCACATCCAGCGACAGCGCGCCAAAGGCGCTCATGGAATCAATCAGCAGCTTGCGCCCTGCCGCACTGACTGCCTCGGCAATCTCGGCCACGGGGTTCAAAATCCCCGAACTCGTCTCGCAATGCACGACGACCACATGGGTAATATCCGCATCAGCCGCCAGCGCCGCCGCCACCTCGGCCCCGCGCGGCGGCATGTAATCCCCCTTGTCGATCACCACATGCACCCGCCCCAGATATTCCAGCGTCTGCGCAATCCGCTTGCCATAGGCCCCGTTGGCCAGCACCAGCACCTTGCCGTCACGCGGCACAAACGTCCCCAGCATCGCCTCGACCGAAAAGGTGCCACTGCCCTGCATCGGCACACATTCCATCCCCGCACGCCCCGCCATCGCCAGCAACCGCGCGCGCAGCTCCGCCGTCATGGCGCGAAAATCATCGTCCCAGCTGCCCCAGTCGCGCAGCATGGCTTCCTTTACCTTGAAGCTGGTGGTCAACGGTCCGGGGGTAAGCAGATACGGCTCGCCCATGCGCGGGGACGGAAGCAGGGGTGTGGCCATCACGGCATCCTTTCACAGATTCACGTCCGTAACCTGCGCCGGATTAATCTATTTGTAAAATCGTTATTTTAGATTAACCTATCAGAAATTCCGATAGGTATTCCCATGCGCTACGTCCAGCTTCGCGCCTTCCACTTTGTCGCCACAACAGGCGGGTTTTCCCGCGCGGCAGAGGCATTGCACCTGACCCAGCCCGCGATATCGGACCAGATCCGCAAACTGGAAACCGAATACGACCTGCTGCTGTTCAACCGCCACAAACGCCGGATCACCCTGACACCGGCGGGCGAAAAACTGCTGGAAATCACCAACCGTCTGTTTGAAAACGAACGCCAGGCCCGCGAATTGCTGAGCGAGAGCCGCGCGCTCGGCACCGGCACCCTGCGCATTATCGCGGACTCCGCCCATCACGTTAATCCGGTGCTGGGCCGGTTCCGCACAAAATACCCGAACATCAAAATCACCATGCGCAGCGGCAACACGCAAGAGGTCATCGACGCCCTGTTCGCCTTCGAGGCCGATGTCGGCGTCCTTGGCGAACAGCCCGATCACCGCGATCTGGAGGTCCTGCCGCTTGGCGCCTCGCCCATCATCGCCTTTGCCGCACGCGACTACCCCGCGCCGCTCGCCGATCCCGATTTCGCCGCCCTGCAATCACATCCGTTGATCCTGCGCGAGCAAGGCTCCAAAACCCGCCAGAAACTGGAGGACGCCGCCCGCACCGCCGGATACCCCCTGACCGCCGCAATCGAGGTCGAAGGCCGCGAGGCCGTGCGCGAGGTCGTGGCGACCGGCGCCGGCATCGGTTTCGTATCTGCCGCCGAATACGGCCACGACGACCGTTTCCGCCGCATCCTGCTGGCGGGCGAACCGGTCATCATGCAGGAATCCCTGATCTGCCTGCGCGAACGGCGCGGCGGAAAACTGGTTTCGGCCTTTATGGCGCTGGCGGAAACCTGATCAATCCTCCAGATGTCGGGATTCAATCGTCCCGATCAGGCGCGTTTCCAGCAATTGCCCGCTGCGATACAGGATCGGATAGGCAACCGAGGCGAACAGCGAATTCAGTTCCTTCAGATAGCGCAGTGTTTCCAGGTGGATGTTGCTGCTTTCGAAACTGATTTCCTCGCCCTGGCGCAACCGTTTCAAATGCTGCTTGCGGCTTTTGCGCTCCATCTTGGTCATCTCGGTCTTTTCCTCGATCAACGTGCGCGCCGCTTCCATGTCCTCGGAAATCAGCACATTGAACGCCAGTTTGATATTGCACGAAACCCGCTCGTGCATACCGATCAGCTCGGCCCAGCCCTGCTTCGAGAAATTCAGTTGCTTGGTATCCTTTGTCTCGGCCAGCGTCAGCAACCCCTTGGCGATAATATCGCCGGCGGTTTCAAGGTTGATCGAGAACTCCGTCAATTCGCGCGCCCGCTTGGCTTCGGTCTTGGTCATTTCACCGCGCTGCAACTCGGCGACATACAACCGGATGTCGGAAAAAATCCGGTTCACATCCTTGTCCATATCACGAATTTTCAACATCCGCTCGCGGTCGAATTTGTCATACAACCCCATCACCGGATGAAACATCACCTCGACAATCTGGCCCATCCGCAGCACTTCCAGTGTGACCCCCGACAACGCCTGTTTCGGTGTGTGCAGCAACGACCGGTCCAGCGAACTCATGACCCTGAAATCGTCGCCACCGTTTTTCTTGCGCACCGGCAACAACACCGCCAGCGGCTTTTCCATCATCATGGCGAACGGCAGCCCGGCCAGCAACAAACCGAAGTTGAAAACCAGATGCACCGATACCAGATATTGCCCCGGCGAAACCCGGTCGAATATCGAAAACACCGGTGTCAGATTGGCCAGAAACAACACCGCAATCGCTGCCGACCCGCGCAACAACAGGTTGCCGACAGGGATGCGGCGTGCGAACGGTCCCATGCCGCGTGACAGCCACAATGGCAAAAACCCGCCACCCAGATTGGCCCCCAGAACCAGTGAAACGCCGGCCTCTACCGGCAAGACCCCCTGTATGACCAACGTCACAAACAACAAAATCGCCGCCACACTCGAATGCATGACAAACGCCAACGCCGCGCCCAGCAGAAAAGCCGGGATAAACTCGCTGCCCAGATATCCGGCCATCGCCGGCAACATCGTGCTGTCGCGGATCGGCTCGCTTGCCTGCCCGATCATTTTCAGCGACAACAGGATAAAGGCCACCCCCAATAGAATGCGCCCGACCTGTCGCGGGCCGCGCGATTCCACTTTCAGGAACAACCAGCCGCCGATAGCCAACAGGAACGGTATCAACCAGTGCAGCTTGAACGACAATATCTGGATCACCAACGCCGACCCCATATCCGCGCCCAGCACAATCGCCAGCCCGTTACCGACACCCAGCAACCCCGCCTCGGCAAAGCCGGTCGCCAGCAGGGCCGTCGCCGTCGAGCTTTGCAAAACAACCGCCAGCACGGTTCCGGCCAGTGCCGTCTGTATACGCCCGCGATCCGGGTCGGTCAGACGACGCTTGAACGACGGCCCCATGGCCCGCTCGATGCCGGTCTGCACCATGCGCACGGCAAACAGCAGCAACATCGTTGCGCCGGCCAGCTCCAGAAAAAACATCAAAACGCTCATGCTGTCGCCCCGTTTTCCCGCAACAACGCCAGCATCCGGTCGCGCAATTCAGGGCTGGCGGCGCTGATGACACGCCCGTCGGATTCCAGCCCCAGCGGCTTGCCCTCCCAGTCGCACATGCAGCCGCCCGCCGCCTCGACCAGCGGCACAACCGGCAGATAGTCATAGGGTTTCAGGTCGTAATCCACCACCACATCCACATGCCCCGCCGCCACCAGCGCATGCGAATAGCAATCATAGGCCATACGCCGCGTCGCACCGGTTTTTGCCAACACCGCCAACAGCGCCGGTTCGTCCTGCAACAACTTTTCGGCCTCGTTGATAAACAGCGTCGCACCGGCCAGCGTTTTGCACCCCGAGGTCCGCACCGGCGCCCCGTTCAACGTCGCCCCCTTGCCTTTTTGCCCGACGAACACCTCGCCCAGTGCCGGCATCGCCACGATCCCCAACTCCGGTTCACCGCGCCGCACCAGCCCCAGCAACATCCCGAACAACGGCAACCCCGAAATAAAAGACCGCGTCCCGTCAATCGGATCAACGACCCAGTAGGCCTCGCGGTCCGTGCCGGCCGCGCCGAATTCCTCGCCAAGGATCCCGAAATCCGGATAGGCCGCCTGCAACGCGGCCCGAATGCGGGTCTCCACCGTTTTATCGGCCACGGTTACCGGACTTTCGTCGCCCTTGGTTTCGATTTCCAGCGTGTGGCGAAAAAACCCCATCGCCGTTTGCGCCGCGTCGTCGATGATGGCGACAATACCGGCGACATCGACATCCTGTTCATTCCGCATTGAACATCCCTTTCGTGCATTTCCCGTCCTCGGGTGCCACAACAATATCGACATTCCAGCCCTCGGCGGCGCGCAGCAGATCGGCGGGCGGGGGCATGTCGGTGACCAGCGCCGCAACACGTTCCGGCTCGGCAATAACAATGGGTCCGGTGCGCCCTATTTTCGAATTGTCGGCAACAAAAATGCTGGTGCGGGCGTTTTCGATAAACGCTCGCGTAAACGCCGCCTCGGCCAGATCGGTCAACATAAATCCGTTTTCGGCGTTGATCGCCGTCGCGGCCAGCACAGCGTAATCGGGCCGGAAGCCGCGGATAAAATCCATCGCGCCGGAATCGTAGGACCCGCCGTCATGATCGCGCAACTCGCCCCCCGCGAAAAATATCCGGTTGTTGCCGCGCGCAGACAGCCGCTCGGCTGCGGTCACCGAATTGGTCACAACAAACAGGTTTCGCCGCACCCGCAGCGCCTCGGCGACAAAGGTGGTTGTGGTGCTGTTGTCCAGAAACATCGACGCGCCGTCGCCGATCATATTCGCCACACAGGCCGCCATCCGCCGCTTGGCCTCGGGATTTTCGCCCAGCCGGTCCCTGAAGGCCGGTTCGGCGTTGACATTCGACAGGAAAACACCGCCATGCACCCGCACCGCCAATCCCCCCGCCACCAGCCGCTTGACATGCCGGCGCACGGTTTCCTCGGACACATCCAGCAAGACAGCCAGCTCGGCCGTCCGGCAGGATCCCCCCTGATCGCGCAGCACCTCCAGAATATTGTGTTCGCGAATAGACGCGTAGGGTTTTTTTCGATCCGACATGGGCGCTCCCTCCGATTTCGGCATGAATACGCCATTCCGCCCGAAAGTCGATGTATTTTGTGGGTTTTTGTGGATTATTTTGGTAAAAATTGTGTTAACGCCCGTGATACCCACACACTTTTCCCGTTTCGTTCGCATTTTAACCATTAAAAGCTTGCGAAAATCCCGGCAGTTACGTCATATGGACAGGCGGAATCGCCGGACAGGATGTCTGGCAAGGAAGAACTCCACCGCCTTTCAGACATCGCAAGAATCACGCCATCGCTATAGGGAGCGAGCACGCAGGGACGCCCGCGTGCGGGGTGCGGGAGGGCCTCTGTGGGGGAGTCCCTCCCGATTACTCAAAACAGAACCCGCACCAGAAACAGGGTGATAGACGGGAACGCCAGCAGAATACCGACGCGGATCAGGTCGGACAACACGAAGGGCGCGACCCCTTTGTAGGTTTCGGTGACCGGCACATCGCGGGCCAGCGAATGGATGATAAACAGGTTCATACCCACCGGCGGAGTAATCAATCCGACCTCGACCACGATCAGGGATATAATCCCGAACCAGATTGCGACTTCGTCGGGTGCCATACCGAAATCGAGGGCCTGGATAATGGGAAAGAAAACCGGAATGGTCAGCAGGATCATCGACAGTGAATCCATCACGCAACCGAAGACCAGATAGGCCAGCAACATCACGACCATCACGGTCATCGGCGCATAGCCCTGCGCGCCCACCCACGCCACCAGCGCCTGCGGCGTCTGTGTAAACGCAAGAAAGGAATTGAACAGTTGCGCGCCAAACAGAATGAAAAAAATCATCCCTGTCGATTTCGCGGTCGAAAGGATCGCGTCCTGCACCCCGCGTTTATCCAGCCCGCCGCTGAAAAACCCGTACAAACCGGTGCTGACAGCCCCGACCGCCGCACCCTCGGTCGGGGTGAAAAACCCGGCATAAATGCCGCCGATCACCGCAATAAAAATCGCCGCGACCGGCCAGATCCGCACCAGATTGCGGATCCGCAGCGCATATGGCACCCGCGCCGCGGTCGTGGCGCTATCGGGCCGCAGCCGCACATAAATCGCCACGGTGACCATATAGCCCAGCGCCGCCAGCACGCCGGGGATCATCGCGGCCATGAACATCTTGACGATATTCTGTTCGGTAATAATCGCATAGATCACCAGAATAACCGACGGCGGGATCAGGATGCCCAGCGTCCCGCCCGCCGCCAGAACCCCCGTAGACAGCGCATCGGAATAGCCGTAGCGCTTCATCTCCGGCAGCGCCACCTTGCCCATGGTGGAGGCCGTCGCCAATGACGACCCGCACACCGCCCCGAACCCCGCGCAAGCCCCGACCGCCGCAATCGCCATACCCCCCTTGCGATGGCCGAGCCAGTCGGCCGCCGCACGGAACAGGTCGCGCGACATACCCGATTTGGTGGCAAATTCCCCCATCAACAGGAACATCGGCACAATGGACAGGGAATAGCTGGAAAACGTCTCGTAGGTCAGGGATTTCATCTGGCTCAGCACCGCATTGGGCGAGCCAAGCACGATCCATGTGCCGACAAATCCGGTAATTGCCATGGCAACACCAATCGGCATACGCAGAAAAATCGCCCCCAGCATAATGACGAAGGCCAGCATCGACAGATCGAAACCGCTCACAACAGCACCTCTTCGCGCCCGCGCAAGGTCCAGTTCAGCGCCCGCCAGACCGTATAGGCGCAGACCACCGCGAAAAACGCCGCGCCGACCATGGCCAGCGCATAGCCCCACCAGACCGGCATCCGCAAAATAAATGTGGTTTCGGGGTAATAAGGCCGGTCGCCCAGCGCCAGAAACTCGCGCAATGTGTCGGTGCCAAACGGCATCCGCTCCCCCATCCCCGACCACAGCCGCCAGGCAATCACGCCCGAGACAACCGCCATCGCCAGATCGCCGAGCATCCCCAGAAATATCCGCAGCCGCGCCGGAAAGGTATCGACCAGCACATCCACCGTCACCTGCCCGCGGTTGATCTGGCTCCACGGCAAAAAGCTGAACACGGCCACAACGGTTGCCAGTTCCACCAGCTCGAAATCGCCGGGAATGGGACCAAGGCCGAACCGGACCAGCGCCCGCCCGATGATGGAAACCACCGTCATCACCGCCGCCGCACTCAACGCAACGCCACCGGCATAGGCCAGCCAGCACGACAGCCTTTTCAGCACCCGCCCGACGCGGGCCTCGGCCTTCGGCGCAATCCCGTTCATCCCTTGTCCCCGAAAATCATGCGGCATAGCCGCCAAGCGCGCAAACAATCCGCCATTCTTCAGGCGTCACCGGCTGCACCGACAGGCGCGAGTTGTTGACCAGCACCATATCGGCAAGGCGCGAATCATCCTTGCACTGCTGCAACGTGACGGGACGCGGAAACGGGCCGACCGCCTTGATATCCACACATTCCCAACGCGGATCGTCGGTGGTGGAATCGGGATGCGCCCCGGCGATCACCTCGACCACGCCAACGATTTTTTTCTCGTTGACCGAGTGATAGAAAAACCCGAGGTCGCCAACCTTCATCTGCCGCATATTGTTGCGGGCCTGATAGTTGCGCACGCCGTCCCATTCCTCGCCCGCGTCACCTTTGGCAACCTGATCGTCCCAGCTCCAGGTGTTCGGTTCGGTTTTGAATAGCCAGCAATTCATGCGTTACTCCTGTTTCAAAGGCCGCGACAGCAGGGCATCCATGGCCTGCGGGACCGAGGTTTCGCCCGCCAGAACAGCGGCAATAACGCGGGTCAGCGGCATGTCGATACCGTGTTGTTCCGCCAGATCGCAGGCCGCTTCTGCCGTGGCAATCCCCTCGACCGTCTTGCCGCTTGCCGGCCCTCTGCCGGCCCCCAGCGCCAGCCCTTGCGCAAAATTGCGCGACATGGGCGAGGCGCAGGTCAGCGCCAGATCACCAAGACCGGACAGGCCGGAAAACGTCTCGTCCCGCCCGCCCATCGCCACGCCAAGGCGGCGCATCTCGGCAAAGCCGCGGGTCATCAGGGCGGCGCGCGCACTCTCTCCCAGACCGGCACCGATGGCGATGCCCGCGCCGATGGCGACAACGTTTTTCAAGGCACCGCCAAGCTGCGCACCGGTCACGTCAGAGGTCAGATAGAGCCGCATCCGGTCGGTCGAAAGCTGCCGTTGCAACCCCTTGCCCAGCGTTTCGTCCGCGCAAGCCAGCGTCAGGGCCGTCGGCAGCCCCTTGGCAATTTCACTGGCAAAACCGGGACCGGTAAGAACGGCCGTTTGCATATCGGGGACGTGGCGCGCGGCGATGGCGGTTTGCAACTCCCCGCTGTTGCGATCAATGCCCTTGGCACACAGGACCAGCGGCGCATCGGGCAGGGCCGCACCATGTTCAACCAGAAACGCCGCCGTTTGCTGCGCCGGCACCACCAACAATGTCACGTCGGCCCGTGCGGGCATTTCCTGCGTCCGCGTGACGCCCTCCGGCAACGGAAAAACGGGGGATTTCGGACTGCGCGACCACAGCGCCACATCCTGCCCGCCGCGTGCCAGAACACAGGCGAGCGCGGTGCCGAATGCGCCAGCGCCCAGAATCGCGATCATGCTTTTGCTCCCTTTTTTCCCGACCCTAGCATGGGCGCGGCGGATTTATCGAGCGGCCAGCGCGGGCGCGCCACGATTTCCGCCTGCGGATCGAAATCCGGCAGCGCCATTTGCTCCAGCCCCGCCCAGGCGATCATCGCCGCGTTGTCAGTGCAAAGCGCCAGCGGCGGGGCCAGAAACCGGAAACCCTGTTCATCGGCCACGGCCTCCAGCTTTTCGCGGATCAGGGTATTCGCCGCCACCCCGCCCGCCACGGCAATCACCGGCGCGGGGGCATTGAAACGGTCTTGAAAGGCCCCGCAGGCACGGCGGGATTTTTCCGCCAGCACATCCGCCACCGCCAGTTGGAACCCCGCGCACAGGTCGGCGCGGTCCTGCACGGTCAGGCCGGATTTTTCCGCGACGATGCGATCCCGCTCGCGGCGCAGGGCGGTTTTCAGGCCGGAAAACGACATGTCGCAACCGGGCCGGTCCAGCAACGGGCGCGGGAATTTGAACCGCTGCGGGTCGCCATCCAGTGCCGCACGCTCCACCTCCGGCCCGCCGGGATAGCCCAGCGCCAGCAGCTTGGCGGTTTTGTCGAACGCCTCGCCCGGCGCATCGTCGATGGTGCCGCCAAGACGGTGGAACCGGTCCGCCCCCTCGACCGCGATGAACTGGCAATGCCCGCCGGACACCAGCAACATCAGATAGGGGAAATCCAGCCCGTCTGTCAGGCGCGGCGTCAACGCATGCCCTGCCAGATGGTTGACCCCGATCAGCGGCTTGCCCGATCCCGCCGCCAGCCCTTTGGCCGCCATAACGCCGGACATGACCCCGCCGATCAGCCCGGGGCCGGAGGTCACGGCAATGGCATCGATATCCGCCAGCCGCATCCCCGCAGCGTCAAGCGCCTGTTCGACACAAATATCCACCCGCTCCGCGTGGGCACGCGCCGCGATTTCCGGCACCACACCGCCAAAGGCCGCGTGCAGTTCTTCCTGCCCCGCCACGATCGAGGACAGGATCTCGCCACCACCAACACCGGCCACACCGCGCACCACGGCGGCGGCGGTGTCGTCGCAACTGCTCTCGATGCCTAATATTGTCACGGTTTGTTGCATGGGTCTTTCTTTGGATTGCACAGGGCCTCGCTTGCAGGTAACACCGTGGCCATGAGCACGCAATACACCTCCGCCAACACCCTGAAAATCGGCACCCGCGGGTCGCCGCTGGCCCTTGCACAGGCGCGCGAGACCCGCGCCCGCCTGATGGCCGCGCACGACATGCCCGGGGATGCCTTTGAAATCGTCGTCATCCAGACCACCGGCGACGCGGTGCAATACCGTCCGCTGTCGGAAATCGGCGGCAAAGGGCTATTCACCAAAGAGATCGAGGCAGACCTGCTTTCCGGCGCCATCGACATTGCCGTGCATTCGATGAAGGACATGCCGACGGTGCTGCCGGACGGGCTGGTCCTGTCCACCTATCTGCCGCGCGAGGATGTGCGCGATGCCTTCATCAGCCTGAAATACACATCCATCGACGAGCTGCCGCAAGGCGCCGTGGTCGGTTCAAGCAGCCTGCGCCGCCGCGCGCAACTGGCCGCCGTGCGCCCCGACCTGCAACTGGTGGAATTCCGCGGCAACGTCCAGACCCGCCTGCGCAAGCTGTCCGAAGGCGTGGCCGAGGCCACCTTCCTTGCCTGCGCCGGATTGCAGCGTCTGGGCAAATCCGAAATCGCCAACCCGATTCCGGTGGAACAGATGCTGCCCGCCGTCGCACAAGGCGCCATCGGCATCGAACAGCGCGAAGGCGACGAGGTGGTTTCCGCCCTGCTCGCCCCGATCAACGACCGCGACACCGAAATCCGCCTGACCGCCGAGCGTGCCTTCCTGAAGGTTCTCGACGGTTCCTGCCGCACGCCCATCGGCGGGCTGGCAACGCTGGACGGCGAGCAGTTAACCCTGCACGGCGAGGTCCTGCGCCCCGACGGCAGCGAAATCCACCGCGACGTCTGGATCGGAACCGTGGCCGAGGCCGAATCCATCGGCATGAAGGCCGGCGAAGTGCTGAAGGCAAAAATGGGAGAGGGCTTCTTTGGCTAAGGGCAAAACCCTGCTTCTGACCCGCCCCGCCGCGCAATCGCGCGCCTTTGCCCGACAGATCGCCGAAAAATTTCCCGCGACGCGCTGCATTGTCTCACCCCTGATCGACATTGTCTTTGATGGTGAATTACCCGACCTGACCCTGTTTCAGGCGCTGGTATTTACCTCGGCCAACGGCGTGCGGGCCTTTGTCGCGGCGGGCGGGAAAACCCGCCTGCCCTGCTATTGCGTCGGCCCGCGCACCACAACCGAGGCCACCCGCGCCGGTCTGGCCGCCACCTCCGCCGACGGCGGCATCGAAAATATCGCCCGCCTGTTGCGCACGACCTTGCCACAAGGCGCGCGTGTGCTGCATATTCACGGTGAACACGTCGCCGGAACCCTTGACGCCGCGCGCCTGCCGATAACCGGCGCCGTCCTCTACCGCCAGCCGCAGCGTGCGCTAACCGCCGCTGCCACAGACGCACTGGCCGCTGGCGATATCGACGCCCTGCCGCTGTTTTCACCGCGCAGCGCCGAAATTCTGGCAACGGCCTTTCGCAACAACCCCGCATGGCCGACCACCGCCCGCCCGCTTTGCCTGAGCCGCGCGGTGGCGAACAGGCTGACCGACAGCCCCCTGCCCGCCGCCAGCATCGCCGGTGCGCCGAATGCTGCCGGAATGCTGGCGCTGATTGCGGATTTCCTTGGCTGATGATGCACGATAATATAGACATGTGATCTGGACTTTGCAGTGCAACACGCCCAGATAGCACTGTAGCAGCATTAATAAGCGGAGAGCCTGATGGCCGACGAAGAGACCTCGACAAACCCGTCACCCGACGACAAGACCCTGCCGCGTCCTGACGATTCCGCCCCGCATCCCGACCCCGAACTCGACACCGATCTCGAAGATGACGAGGACGAGGAC
>CAZDLV010000027.1:13978-16766 GCA_964506345.1 uncultured Rhodobacterales bacterium
GACGAGGACGAGGACCACACCCCCGGCCTCGCGTCCATAACCCTCGGTGCGCTGGCCCTGTTGCTGGCTGGCGGCGCGCTGGCGCTGTGGGCCGGCCCGAAAATCGCACCGGCCCTGCCATCCGGCATGGCACCGGTGGCCGCATGGCTGACCCCGGGGTCCAGCCGCGCCACGCAGGAAATCGCACAGTTGGAAAACCGGCTCGATGCCCGCATCGAAGCCTTGCCCAAAGGAATTTCCCGCGACGAGGCCGGCACGATGATCGCAAGCGCCACCGACGCCGTATCCACCGACCTGACAACCCGTATAACCGCCCTGTCCGACCAGTTGAAATCCACCGACAGCGCCGACATCGAATCGCGCATTTCCGCACTGGAAACCGGCATCAGCGGCTTGCAGGCCGAACTGGCATCCCTGACCGCGCAAATATCCGACGTGACCGCCTCCGGCGGCGAACTGACCGCGCAGACAAGCGCGCAAATCGGCACTTACAAAGCGGCACTCGACGGGCTGAAAGCCGAGGTCGCCCGGCTGGCCGCGCAAAACGGCACCCTGTCGCAAAAAATCGACTCCGTCGCTGCCACGGCACAACGACAGGTGACCGAGGCCGAAACCAAGGCCACGCAGGCCGAAACCCTTGTCGCACAGGAACGCCGCGCCGCCACAATCACCTCGGCGCTCGATACCGTCGGCATTGCCCTGACATCCGGCCAACCGTTCGACGCGGCGCTGGCGACGCTGTCCGACGCCGGTGCCGACATTCCTGCCGACCTGTCTGCCGCCTCTGCCGGCGTCCCGACCCTTGCCGAACTGCGTGCCGCCTACCCGCAAGCCGCCCATGCCGCCTTGCGCGCCGCCGCACAGGCCGACAGCGGCACAGGCGTGTTTTCATCCATCGGCAGCTTCCTGAAATCACAGGTCGCGACCCGCTCGTTGACCCCGCAAGACGGCCCCTCGGCCGACGCGGTCCTGTCGCGTGCCGAAGCGGCGTTGAAACAGGACAACCTGTCAACGGCCCTGACCGAGCTGGCAACGCTTCCCGTCCCGTCCGACGCAATGGACGCATGGATCGCCGACGCCACCACCCGCCTGAAGGCACAAACCGCATTGACGGCGCTGGCGACCGCGCTCCAATCTGAATAAACGGAGGCCGCATGCTCTGGTCACTTGTCAAAGTCATCGTTTTCGTCGGGCTGGCCATCGCCTTGTCCTTCGGCCTGTCCTACATCATGGAAACCCCCGGCGAGGTCCGCATCGCTTTCGGCGGACGCGAGATCAGCCTCGCCCCGATCGGGTTCATCGTAATGGTGGTGCTGGCGTTGCTGGTGTTCTGGCTGTTGCTCAAACTGTCCGGCCTGCTGGTGGCAACCCTGCGGTTCCTTAACGGCGACGAAACCGCGCTCAGCCGGTTCTGGGGCCGCAAACGCGAGCGCAGGGGCTATGACGCTCTGGCCGAAAGCATGATCGCACTGGCCGCCGGCGAAGGCACCACCGCCCAGGCCAAGGCCGCCAAAGCCGAGCGCCTGCTAAAACGCCCCGAACTGACCCGCCTGATCAACGCACAGGCCAGCGAAATGGCGGGCGACCACAAAAAGGCGCTGTTCCATTACAAGGAACTGCTGGGCGACGAGCGCACCCGTTTTGTCGGCATCAAGGGTATCCTGAAACAGAAACTGGCCGAGGGCGACACCGACACCGCCCTGAAACTGGCCGAAAAAGCCTATGCGCTACGCCCGCGCCACCATGAAACGCTGGACACCCTGTTCGCGCTGCAATCGGAAAAATCAGACTGGTCCGGCGCCCGCCAGACACTGGTCGCCAAACAACGGGCCAAGGCCCTGCCCAAGGATGTTGCCAAACGCCGCGAGGCGGTCCTGCTGCTGGCCGACGCGAAAACCGCGCTGGATGCCGGCGATGACACCGCCGCGCGCACCGCCGCGCTGGCCGCCAACAAACTGTCGCCAACACTGGTGCCCGCCGCCGTCCTTGCCGCACGGATACTGGCCAGCGAGGGCGCAAAACGCCAGGCGACCAAAATCCTGAAAGCGGTGTGGCAACAGGCCCCGCACCCCGACATCGCCACCGCCTTTGCCGCACTGGAACCGGACGAAGCGATCGCGGCGCGGCGCAAACGCTTTGCCCCGCTGATACGCATGCACCCCGACCATCCCGAAACCGCGATGCTGCTGACCGAACTGGCCCTGGCCGAGGGCGACTTCCCCGAGGCCCGCCGCGCGCTTGGCGATCTGGCCGAAACCCGCCCCACAACCCGCACGCTGGCGCTGATGGCCGCCATCGAGAAAGGCTCCGGCGGCGACGATTCGCTGGTTCGTGCCTTCCTTGCCAAGGCGCTAAGTGCCAGTCGCGGCGACCAGTGGGTCTGCTCGTCCTGCGGTCACGCCCACGCACAATGGCGCCCGGCCTGCGAAAACTGCGCCGCCTTCGACACGCTTGAATGGAAGGAACCGCCGGCCAGCACCGCCGATGCCCCGATGGACGCGGTCCTGCCGATGATCATCGGCACCGGACCCGACCCCGAGCCACAGGACATCGCCGCCGAAGACACGCCGGATACCGCACCGGCAGAATCAGGTGCCGAACCGGCCGAACCGGAAATCATCGACGCCGAGGTAACCGCGGACAAACCGGCATAACCTCTTGCACAGCGCCCGCGCATTTCATAAAAGGCGCGGGTCGCCGCTGTAGCTCAGCTGGTAGAGCACGTCATTCGTAATGATGGGGTCGGAGGTTCGAGTCCTCTCAGCGGCACCAGTTGTCTTTGTTTTTA
>CAZDLV010000028.1:0-16738 GCA_964506345.1 uncultured Rhodobacterales bacterium
AACAAAATTTTCTGGCGCGCCTTCTGGATAACGCTCGGCATTCTTTTTGCCGTGGTTTTTACCCTGACCTATATGGCCAAAAAGAACGCGGAGACCACCCGCATATTGGCGCAAGCCAGAGACGTCACTGTGACGGGCCGGATTGTAGGAAGGGTGCTGGATGAAGGGTTTCCGGCGACACAGGCAATGATCGACCCGTTGATTGACGCGGTTTTCGCGCCGGCTTACGAAAATATACCCGCCTTTGCGGACTGGCACTTTTCGGTGCTTGGTGAGTATACCCAGCTTACGTTGGCCGCGACCGGAAAACTGGAGGCGGCGATGAACGCACGGCTGTTCCCCGGTCTGGACCAGCGGTTGCAGGTGGCGCTTGGCAAGTTGGACGAAAACCTGAGGGAGGAATATTCACAAGCCATTTCCGACAGTATTTCCAAAGAGGCGGGCACGATGCCCGCCAGAAAACAGGAAATCTATCGTTCTGCGCTGGTCTTGTCGCTTGATGGCAACATCAACAATTTCGCTGCCCAGTTGGCGACAAGAGGGATCGGGGCCGTGGTCGGCGCAGGGGGCGGGGCCATTGTCGCGACTATCATCATCAAAACCGTCGCCAAAAAGCTGATTACATCCCTTGTCGCAAAAACCGTTGTGAAAGCCGGCGCCAAGGCTTCGGGGCTGACTGGCGGGGCGGCAGCGGGGGCTTCGGTCGGGGCATTGGGAGGGCCGCTCGGTGCCGCGATTGGCGGTGTCGTCGGCGCCGTCGGTGGCTGGTTGCTTGTTGACGCCGCCGTTGTCACGGCCGACGAATGGATAAACAGGGATAAATACGAGGCGGAGTTGCGGGCGCTTATTGACGAACAGAAAAAATTGGTGAAACAAAATATCCGCGACACGATTTATACGCTGACGAAACCCGTTATGTCCGGCGACGGCAACAGCACGCCCAGCGATTTGATGCAGAACAGTAACTGAGCCGTTTGCCTGTTATTCCCCGTGATACGGCAACACGATGCGAAAGGTGGTGCCGGCGTCCGAGGACTCCACCAACTCCAGCGTGCCGCCGTGGCCGCGCACCAGTTCCGCCGCGATCGCAAGGCCGAGGCCGGTGCCGCCCTGACGCGCGTTGCCTTGAAACGGTTTGAACAGAAACTCGCGCGCCTTGGGCGGCAATCCCGGGCCGGTGTCGCGCACACATATTTCGACGTGTTCGGGGCTTTTGGTCGCCGTCAGCGTCACAACTCCCAGACCGCCGGCGGCCTCGATTGCCTGACGCGCATTGCGCAACAGGTTGGCCAGCACGCGGAACATCTGTTCGGGATCGACGCGGACCTCGACGTCGCGCGTAACCGTTGAAATCAGTTGCACCCTGCCGTCGGGGGTTTGCAACTGGTCGCTTTCGATCACATCGTCAACAAGGGTTTTCAGCGGCATATCGCGCAACTCGGGTTCCGGCTCGTCCGCCTTGCCGAAGGTCAGCGTGCGTTCGCACAGGTTGACAGCACGCGACAGCGAATTCAGCAACTTGGGCGCCATCTTTTGCACCTTGGGATCATCGCTGGTTTCCAGCCGGTCCGCCAGAATTTGTGTGGTGGTCAGGATATTGCGCAAATCGTGGCTGACCTTGGACACCGCGCCGCCCAGTTGCGCCAGCCGCTCTTTTTGCCGGAGCGAGGCATTCAGACCGGTTTGCAGGTCATGCAGGGCCTTTTCCGCATTGTGCAGCTCGCGAATTCCGGCCTTGGGGATGATAATGTTGTGCGCGTCCTCGGGCGATTTCTGGAAACGTGTCATGGAGTCGACCACCTTCGAGATCGGGCGCGAGATCAGAATTTGCAGCGCCAGGAACAGCGAGCCGCCGGTTACAATCGAGATGACAACAGACAGCAGCAGAACATTCTTGGCGTAATCGAACATTGCCTGCCGCACCGGATCACCAAACAGCACTATTTCGATTTCGTTGCCCGCATCCTTGACCGGCCGTCCGATCACACGAATGATCTTGCCGGTCGGTCCGAAGGCGCAGGTAAAGGCGTCGCGAATGGCCGCGAACAGGTTGGTGTCGCGCAAATCGTAGGTGGCGTCGATCGGGCCGGGGATTTTCTTGGCCAGCACCAGTTCGCGAACCGCATCACGGCGCAACACGATGTTCAGCACCTCGGCATTTTTCAACAATTCGTCGGACAGCGCCGGCGCAACCATATCGTTCGGCGTGGCCAGCAGCGCCAGCGAGGCAAGCTGCGCGCGTTCCAGCCGTTCCTGCAAGAAGGACAAACGGAAATTGGCGACAGACGGCACGAAAATCAGCACCTCGGCCATCATCACAAAGAGGATGGAGAGCAGCAAAAACCGTCCCGATAGTGTTTTATAAAACATGAAGTAACCGTTTGTCCCTTTGGGCGAATGTAAGCGCTATGGTGGCCAGCGGCAAGCGCGTTGCGAGGGGCGGGTGATATTCTCCCTGTGGTTGGCCGGCATGGGCACCTGTGCTATCGTGGGGTTTTGCAAGGAGGCTCGCGTGCGGTATTTCTGGTTTGCGGTTGTATTTTCGGCGGTTCCGGCAAGTGTCGGGGCCACGCCGCCACAGATCGTATGGGCCAGCGAAACCCTGTTCGGCGTCACCGCCGACACGCTCTATGTTCTGCGAAATCTGGAGGACAATATGGGCCGTCCCATCGCCGAACAGACCGACATCCTGCTGGTGGCGCGGGACAGGAAAACCAACCTCGATATCCGGATAGAGCCGGTGGCGCGGATGGCCGATTTCGGTGCATCCTATGAATTCTGGGGCGAAGCCGAACAAATTGCGGCGCTGCCGCTGGAACATCGGGTGAACCCGTTCGACATCATGATCGGCAAAAAACTGCGGCCGCTGCTGTCACAGCGACCGCTGTCGCCCGACCTCGAGATGTTTTCGATTGAAACCGGTGTTGACGCCTTTGTTCTGGCCGAAAAATACAGCGGGGCGGGGCGGAAATACCGCATCCCCTATGTACAGATCGCGGCGGCGTTTCAGGCCAACCTGAACGCCACGCGCGACGCCCTGCCCGCCTATTTCGTCGAAGGCGGCGACAAGGGTGTCGATATGCTGCGCGACGTGCGCTTCACCCCTGCCGAGGATTGCCGGATCGAGGGGCTGGTTCCCCTGTTCGAGGAAACCGACGCCTTAAGCAAAACGCTGGATATAACGGTTGCGTGGATCGTCAACATATCCTGCGCCAATGACGACACGATGGCGGCACACGAGATGTTTTTTGTGACCGGGCGGCAGCCCTAAAGTCCCGCGCGGGAACGAAAAAAGGCGAGAACCGTTGCCGAGAATGCCGGATCGTTGCCCACCGCGCGGATAATGCCGGCGTGATTGTATCGCGTCCCGTCCAGCAACTGCGCCGATCCGCCCGCATCGCGCAGCGCCTGCGCGAAGGCACGGGCGCTGGTGCGGCGCACATCGGCGGGGCGTTGGCCGGAATAGCTGATCAGGAACGGCGGAATTTTCTGCGCCGGATCCACATGTTGCAGCGGCGACAGCGCCGCGATGCGCGCCCGGTCACGGCCAAGCGCCCGTTCGTGCGCCGGCGCCAACCGCCCGCCCGAAGCATCGAAATAAGCCGCGAAATCATAGGTCATCAGGTCACTGGCATAAACACCGCGAATAGCACCCGCATCGATCATGGCGCGGGTCGCGGGCAACGGATCGACCACTGTTTGTGTAACCAGATGCGCACCGGCGGAATGGCCGAACAACGAAATATTATCAGGGTTTCCACCGTAATTGGCGATATTGGCACGAATCCATTGCAAGGCGCGGTCCACGTCTTCCAGTTCTCCCTCGATGGTGTTTTCCGGCACCAGACGATAGTTGATCGACACCAGTATCATACCCGCGTCATTGAACAGCGCCACACGGTTCGGACCTTGCGCCTTGTCACCCTCCTGCCATGTGCCACCGTGGACAAACACCACTACGGGCGCGTTTTTCGCGCCGGTAAATCCATAGATATCCAGCTCCGGCGAACCCGCGCCCAGATCACTGCGGTATTTTTCGGTGACCGTTTTCAGAGGTTTCGCAGCGGCCAGACCGGTGCCCAATCCCAGAAACACCGTCACAAATATCGTTAGCCACAAGGCCGCCTTGCCGGTTCCGTGCATCAAAATCATCATGTTATTCCCTGTTGTTGTCGCTATCTTCCGACAAGACCGCCGAAGGATGGTGTTTATACGCTCAGGGAACTGCGTTCCGTCGAAAGAAAATTAAAAACCGAACCGCTGCACGAACCGCACGACCTTTTTCACCCGTTCGCTTTCGAACAGGCGCGGGGTGTAATATTGCCCTGCGGCGCGTTTGTTGATCTCGCCCAGTGTCGGATAGGGGGAAACCATCGTCGCCACCGCGCCGATTTTCAGCCCGTTGGCGATCACCAGCGCCCATGTCTGGATCAGTTCGCCCGCCTGCGCGCCGGCAATCGAGGCGCCGACGGGTTTGCCCCTGACCACCATCACCTTGATCAGCCCGCTGGTCAGCCGCTCGGCGCGGGCGCGGTCGTTTTCGGCGTATTCGAAACGCAGGACCTCCAGCAATTCGCCGTGTTTCTCGCGCGCTTGCGCCTCGGTCAGGCCGACTTGCGCGATCTCTGGGTTGGTATAGGTGACCCACGGGATATGGTTGTTTTTCGCTCTGGACGGCAGCCCGAACAGGGCCGAGCGGATGATCACCCCCGCGTGGTAGTTCGCCACATGGGTAAATTGCAGCCCCCCCGCCACATCGCCAATGGCATAGACGCGCCGGTTGGCGGTTTTCATGCCCGCATTGACGACAATTCCGGCGCGGTTGGTTTCGATCCCTGCCGTGGGCAGGTCCAGACTGTCCACATTCGCCTTGCGCCCCACCGCCATCAGCAGGTGCGAGCCGGTATAGGTGGCCCCGTCCCCGGTTTTGACTGTCACGCCACCCGCTGCGCCGATTTCCGAGACCATCGCCCCCTCGACAATCTCCACCCCGTCGGCGCGCACGCTTTCCAGCGCGATGGCGGCCATTTCGGGATCGTCGCGGCCCAGCGCCTTTGCCCCCTCGATCACCGTCACGCGCGACCCCAGCCGCGCGTGCGCCTGCGCCATTTCCATGCCGATGGGACCGCCGCCGATGACCAGCAGGTGGTCGGGGCGCTCGCGCAGATCGAAAATATTCTCGTTGGTCAGGTAGTCCACCGTCTCCAGCCCCGGGATCGGCGGCACGAAGGGCGAGGAGCCGGTGGCGATCACAAAGCGGCGCGCGGTGATGATCGTGTCCCCTGCCTGCACCTCGGTTTTCGAGATGAAGCGGCCATATTCGGTGATGACCCTGACGCCCAGCCCCTCGAACCGCTCGACGGAATCGAGCGGCTTGATACCCTCGATCACGTTTTCCACATGGCCCATGGCGGCAGCGTAATCGACAACCGGCTCCACCGGTGTCACGCCGAAGGGCGCGCCGGAGGTCATGGCGTGCGCGTGTTTGCCCGCCGCGATCAGCGCCTTGGACGGCACACAGCCGTAGTTCAGGCAGTCGCCGCCCATTTTGCCGCCTTCCAGCAACACCACGGAGGCCCCCATCTGCACCGCCCCCGCCGCCACCGACAAGCCGCCCGAGCCGCCACCGATGACGCAGAGGTCTGTTTTGATACGCTTCATGCTGTTTCCTTTTTGCGGAAAAATTTCAGGATCACCGGCAGGGCCGACAGGGCGCACAGCGCAAGGATCGGCAGCAGGATCTGCGGCTCGAATATAATGCCGAGGTTCGGGGATTCGCCGCGCGCAAACACCTCGCCCAGCCCCGAGCCGACCCATGTATAGACGACGCCACCGGGGATGATGCCGACGAAGGTGGTCCAGACGAAGCGCGTCAGGCGGGTGCCGACCAAAGCGGGTACCAGATTGGCAACGAAGAACGGAAAGGCCGGCACAAGGCGCATCAGCAACAGGAAGCTGACCTCGTTTTCATCCAGCCCGCGCTTGATCTTGCCGGCGACGCCCTCGGACCCTTCCATCTTGCGCGAAAGATACTCGCCCAGCCCCATGCGCGCCGCCATGAAAATCAGCGTCGCGCCGATGGTTGCCGCGCCGATATTGAACAGCGCGCCGGGGAACAGCCCGAACAGGAACCCGCCGGTCAGCGAGGCCACCGCCGCGCCGGGCAGGGAAAAGGCGACGATGGTGATATAGACCGCCATGAAGCCCAGCGCCGCCAGCAGGAAGTTGGCATCGCGCCATGCCAGCAGGGCCTCGCGGTTCTCGCGCAGGGAATCGAATGTCAGGTAGTCGCGCAGGTAGATCGAGCCGGTAATGGCGACCAGTATGATCACCAGCAGCGGCAGGAGTTTTTTCAGCGACAGGCCGCCAGAGGATTCATGTGTCATATCGGGGTTCCGGTAATTGGTGTTGCCCCCTATGTGCCGCCTTATGCGCCGCGGCGAAAGGGGCTTCACGCGCGCTTGATGGTTCGTCAGGGAATGTTACAGGATTGCCGGAACGGGGCACGCAAATGTTTCAGGAAAACCCCGCATTTTTTGCTGCATTGCGAATTGACTTCCGCGCGGGGCCGCCCTAAACAGCCATTTCAGAATTTCCGGTCGGGCGAATCTGCCCTTTGGCCGTGCAGGAGACAAGAAAATGAAACGCACATACCAGCCGAGCAACCTCGTTCGCAAACGCCGCCACGGTTTCCGTGCGCGCATGGCCACCAAGAACGGCCGCAAGATCCTGAACCGCCGTCGCGCGCAGGGCCGCAAAGTTCTGTCTGCATAAGACGACTTTCAGGTTACAGACTTGACGCCGCCGAGGGCAGACCGCGAACCCGATACAGGGAACGCCGGTGAAACGCCCCCGGCGGCTTCTGTTTGTCCGCTCGAAACCCTGCGCAAACGCCCCGATTTTCTGGCCGCCGCCCGCGCGCGGCGTCAGGCAACGCAGGGCTTGTTACTGCAGGCCCGCCGCCGGCGGGAGGGGGAGGCCGACCCCGACCTGATCCGCGTCGGCTATACCTGTTCGAAAAAGGTCGGCAACGCCGTCGCCCGCAACCGCGCCAAACGCCGCCTGCGCGAGGTTGCGCGGGAAATTCTGCCAACGCGGGGCAAAGCGGGCTGGGACTATGTGCTGATCGGACGCCACCTTGAAACCGCCAACCGGCCGTTCCATCTGTTGCTGCAAGACCTCGAAACCGCGCTGAAACGCATCCACGCGCCGCGAAAGCCGAAAAAATGACCCCGCTTGCCTATCTTCTCAGCCTGCCGGTAAAGGCCTATCGCGTTGTCGGCTCGCCATGGGTCGGGCGCAACTGCCGCTATCAGCCGACCTGCAGCGCCTATACGCTGGAGGCGCTGGAAAAACACGGCGCGATCAAGGGCTCGTGGCTGGCTGCCAAGCGCATCGGGCGCTGCCATCCGCTGGGGCGCGACGGCTACGACCCCGTGCCGGACAAGGAGCATGACCATGAAGGACACTAGCACCGACATCCACCCGATCTTTGCCGGTGCGCCGTCCTCCACCAGTTTCAAAAAACTGCGCAAACGCATCATCCGCCAGACCCGCGAGGCGATCGAGAGCTACGGCATGATCGAGCGCGGCGCCAAATGGATGGTCTGCCTGTCGGGCGGCAAGGACAGCTATACCCTGCTGGCCGCGCTGATCGAGCTGCAATGGCGCGGGTTGCTGCCGGTGGAGCTGCTGGTGGTCAATCTGGATCAGGGCCAGCCCGGTTTCCCGTCCGGCGTTCTGCCGGCGTTTCTGGAGCGCATGGGCATCCCGCACCGGATCGAATATCAGGACACCTATTCCATTGTCACCGGCAAGCTGCCGGATACGGCGACCTACTGTTCCCTGTGTTCGCGCCTGCGCCGAGGCAATCTGTATCGTATCGCCCGCGAGGAGGGATGCTCCGCCATCGTGCTGGGCCATCACCGCGACGACGCGCTGGAGACGTTCTTCATGAACCTGTTCCACGGCGGCAAGCTGGCCGCCATGCCGCCCAAACTGGTGAATGACGAGGGCGACCTGTTCGTCTATCGCCCGCTGATCCATGTGGCCGAGGAGGATTGCGAGAAATTCGCCACGGCCATGAACTATCCCATCATCCCCTGCGACCTGTGCGGCTCGCAGGACGGGTTGCAGCGCCAGCAGGTGAAGCGGATTCTGGACGAGTGGGAAAAACGCTCGCCGGGACGGCGCAATGTGATGTTCAAGGCGTTGACCAACACGAATCCATCACATTTGCTGGATTCCGCCGTTTTCGACTTCGCAGGGCTGGCCCGCGACCCCAAAAAACCTTGACCTTTCCGCGCTGCCGCTGTTGAAGGCAGTGTGACGAATTTTCGCGACCGGAGTGAATAATGGACGACCAGAATAAAAACCTGCTGCTTGCCAGCGTACTGAGTTTTGCGGTGATCTTCATATGGTATGTCCTGTTCCCGCAACCGGACCGCGCCCCCGACCAGGTTCCGCCGGTGGAACAGGTGCAGGATGCACAAACAGGCACGACCGCGGCCACAGCCAGCCCGGCGACCGCGCCGACGGCAGATGGCAGCACCGTGGTGGTTGCCGCCACCGACCAGGCCGGTTCGTCGGTTATGACCCGCGACGAAGCGCTGGCACAAACGCCGCGTATTGTCATTGATACCAAACTGTTGTCCGGCTCCATCTCGCTGGAAGGCGGGCGGATCGACGATTTGCACCTGAACAAATACAACGTCACGCTGGACCCGGACTCGGGCAAGGTGACGCTGTTGTCCCCCGCCAATACCGAAGAACCGTATTATGCCGTCTATGGCTGGGTTCCTGCGGCAGGGGTCGATGCCTCGCAAGTGCCGAACGCCAAAACCATGTGGCAGGTCGAAAGCGGCACCACCGTAACCGACACCACACCGGTTGTGCTGAAATGGGACAACGGCGCGGGTCTGGTGTTCCGCCGCACGATCTCGGTTGATTCGAAATATATGTTCACCATCAGGCAATCGGTGGAAAATACTACCGGCACGGCGGTGCAGTTGCAGCCCTACGGCATTATCGCCCGCGTCGGTAAACCCAAGGTCATCGGCCGCTATATCCTGCACGAAGGCGTTGTGCGCGACGAGGACGGGCAGATTCAGGAAATCAAATACAAGGCCATGCCGGACGAACCGTTCGTGCCGGCCGAAGGCGGCAACGTCAACAGCATCGACGTGCAGAACAACGGCTGGATCGGTTTTACCGACAAAAACTGGATGACCACGCTGATTCCGCAACCCGGGCAGCCGTTCACCTCGGTTTCGAAATACACACCGGCAACCGACACCTACCAGACCGACATGCGTTTGCCGGTCATGCAGGTTGCGCCGGGGCAGACGGCCGAAATCTCGACCATGCTGTTTGCCGGTGCGAAAGAAGTGTCCACCATCAAGGCCTACCAGAAGGATCTGGGAATCGAGAAATTCGTCGACTCGGTTGACTGGGGCATGTTCTTCTTCCTGACCAAGCCGATCTTTGCCTTGCTGGAATTCATCTATGGCCTGACCGGCAACATGGGCTGGGCGATCATCGGGCTGACGCTGACCATCAAGGCGCTGCTGTTCCCGCTGGCCTATAAATCCTATGTCTCCATGTCGAAAATGAAGAAATTGCAGCCCGAAATGGCCGCGCTGAAGGAACGCGCCGGTAAAGACAAGGCCATGCTGCAAAAGGAAACGATGGAACTGTACAAACGCAACAAGGTCAATCCGGCCTCGGGGTGTTTGCCGATCTTCCTGCAAATTCCGATCTTCTTCTCGCTCTACAAGGTGTTGTTCGTAACGATCGAGATGCGCCACGCGCCGTTCATCGGCTGGATCAAGGATTTGTCTGCCCCTGATCCGACATCGATCCTGAACCTGTTCGGCCTGCTGCCCTACACCCCGCCGGGACCGGAAAGTGCCATCGGCATCCTGTCGCTGGGTGTGTTGCCAATCCTGCTGGGTATCAGCATGTGGTTGCAGCAGAAACTGAACCCCGCCCCCACCGAAAAAGCGCAGGCGATGATCTTTGCCTATATGCCGTGGGTGTTCATGTTCATGCTGGGCAAATTCGCCTCGGGGCTGGTGGTGTACTGGGTCGCCAACAACACCATCACCTTCACGCAGCAGTACCTGATCATGCGTTCGCAGGGCGTGAAACCGGATATCTTCGGCAACATCATGTCGTCGTTCAAACGGGACAAAGCGAAGTAAAGCGTGGCGAGCGTCACCCATATCTGGCGCCACCCCGTCAAAGCGCTGGGCTGCGAGGCCGTGGAACGTGCGACCCTGACAACGGGTCGCACGATGCCGTTCGACCGTGTCTGGGCGATCCTCCAGCAAGGCGGCGCCTTTGACCCCGCCGCCCCTGCGTGGACCTCGAAGAAAGCCTTCAACCAGGGGGCCAAGACGCAGGCCTTCATGGCCATCCGCTGCGCTTTCGACGAAGCCGCAAACCGGATCACCCTGACCCACCCCGAGCGGCCGGACATCACGCTGGACCCCGACGCCGAGGCGCAGGCGTTGCTCGACTGGATCACCCCGCTGGTGCCTGCCGAACTACCGCAACCCGCCGGAATCGCGAAACTGGAGGGCAACAGCCTGACGGATCAGGAAGCGCCCTATATCTCGATCATAGCCAACGCCTCGCTGGCGGCGCTGTCGGATATGGCGGGCAAGCCGCTGGAACAGGAACGCTTCCGCGCCAATATCTGGCTGGACGGGCTGGCACCGTGGGAAGAATTCGACTGGATCGGCAAGGACATCCGCATCGGCACCGCCACGCTGCGGGTCGAGGCCCGTATCGGCCGCTGCATCGCCACCACCGCCAACCCCGCCACCGGCATTCCCGATGTGGACACGCTGGCCTTGCTGCGCAAAAACTGCGGGCACCGCGACCTCGGCGTGTTCGCCCGCGTCATCGACGGCGGCACCGTGGCCCTGAACGACACAATGGAGGTCCTATGACCATCGCCTTCCCCATCGCCGAAACGCCCGACGCCGAGGCACTGGAAGCAGGGCGCAAGCTGTTCGCCGGCAACTCCGATTTCCTCAAGGGTGTCGTCGATATGGCCGGTGTGCCGCCCGCCGACCGGATGGAGATCTGTTTCGCCGGTCGCTCGAATGTCGGCAAATCCACCCTGATCAACGCGCTGACGGGGCGCAAGGCGCTGGCGCGGACCTCCAACACCCCCGGCCGCACGCAGGAAATCAACTATTTCACCCTGCTCGATTCCCACTATCTGGTCGACCTGCCGGGCTACGGTTTCGCCAATGCGCCCGTGCCGGTGGTGGAAAAATGGCAACGGCTGCTCAAGGCCTATCTGTCCGGCCGCGCCACGCTGCGCCGTGTGTTCCTGCTGATCGACGCGCGCCACGGTGCCAAGGCGGTGGACGAGGAAATCATGCAATTGCTCGACCGCGCCGCCGTCACATTTCAGGTGGTGCTGACCAAGATCGACAAGCTGAAAAAGGCGGAGCAGGACAGGAACATCGACACCCTGCGCAAGGTTCTGGCCAAACACCCCGCCGCCTACCCCGAGATTATCCTGACCTCCTCGGCCAAGGGCGACGGTCTGGAAACCCTGCGCGCCATCATCGCAACGATGGAGTAGTCTTTGGCGGCCGATACCGCTAAACAGGTGCCAAAGGAGACCCCGATGGAGATTCAGAAAGCCATGAACAGCGACTGGTTTGCCACCGCCCGCACCCTGTCCGAGGCGCTGCCCTATCTGCAACGCTATGACGGGGCCATCGTGGTTATCAAATTCGGCGGTCATGCCATGGGCGACGACGCGGCGATGGAAAAATTCGCCCGCGACATCGTGCTGATGAAACAGGTCAACGTGCATCCGGTGCTGGTGCATGGCGGTGGCCCGATGATCAACGAGATGCTGGAACGCCTCGACGTGGAAACCTCCTTCGTTGACGGCAAACGGGTGACGGACAGGGAAACCATGAAGGTGGTGGAGATGGTGCTGTCCGGCTCCGTCAACAAGCGCATCGTTGCGGCGATCAACAAGCAGGGCGGCAAGGCCGTGGGCCTGTCCGGCAAGGACGCCAACCTGATGGTCTGCGAGATGGCCGACGAGAAACTCGGCTTCGTCGGCGAACCGGTGGAGATCAACCCCGGCGTCCTCGATACCTTCCTTGAAAGCGACCTGATCCCCGTCATCGCCCCCATCGGCGTCGGCCGCGCGGGCGAGACCTTCAACATCAACGGCGACACCGCCGCCGGTGCCATCGCCGCAGGGCTGAAGGCCGACCGCCTGCTGCTGCTGACCGATGTGGCCGGGGTAAAGGACGCCGACGGCAACGTTATCACCGACCTGACCTCGGCGCAGGTGAAAACCCTGACGGACGAGGGCGTGATTGCCGGTGGCATGATCCCGAAAACCCAGACGGCGCTGAAGGCGCTGGAGGGGGGCGTGCGCGCGGCGGTGATCCTCGACGGGCGGGCGCCCCATGCCTGCCTGCTGGAACTGTTCACCGAACACGGTGCCGGCAGCCTGATCCGCACCTGACGTCCGCTCAACCTTTCGTGTGGTGGCTTGCAATCGGCGACAGCGTCGCCAATTGTGACGCCAAACCTGTTTAACCAGAAAGAAATGTAAAATGGAAAACGAAGCTACCATCCGCCTGTCGGTTTTCCTCGGTCTGTTCGTCCTGTTCGCGATCATCGAGGCAATCATCCCCGGCAAGGCCCGTGTCGAGACCCGCAAACGCCGCTGGGTCGCCAACTGGGGCCTGTCGATCCTCAACACCCTGACCATCAACCTGATGGCGTGGATATTGCCGGTGCTGGCCGTCGGCGCCGCCATCGACGCCGGTAACAACGGCTGGGGCCTGTTCAACAATATCGACCTGCCTGCGTGGGTCGAGATCATCGCCGCCATGCTGATCCTCGATTTCGCCATCTGGTTCCAGCACCTGATCACCCACAAGATCCCGATCCTCTGGCGTCTGCATCAGGTGCATCACGCCGACCGCGATATGGATGTGTCCACCGCCATCCGTTTCCACCCGATCGAGATCGCCCTGTCGATGGGCCTGAAAATCGGACTGGTCTATCTGCTTGGCCCCGCGGCGTTGGCGGTGATCCTGTTCGAGATCATCCTCAACGGCTCGGCCTTGTTCAACCACGCCAATATCAACCTGCCGCCGCGTCTGGATGCGGCGATCCGCCTGCTACTGGTGACGCCGGACATGCACCGGATCCACCACTCGGATATCCGCGACGAGCATGACAGCAACTACGGGTTTTCCCTGTCGATCTGGGACCGGATATTCCGCACCTACACCGACAAACCACAAAAGGGCCGCGACGACATGACCGTCGGCCTGCGCTGGCAGGACGAGCGCCCCTCGAACCTGTTCTGGGATTTGAAACTGCCGTTTACCAATAAATAGCGCTTGCCTTTCGGGTTTCCCTGCCGCAGCCTCGGGGCAGGGAAACTCCGCCGAAAGGGCACCGACATGAAAAAACTGATCCTCATGCGCCACGCCAAATCCTCGTGGTCGGAGGCCGATATTCAGGACATATCGCGCACCCTCAACCCGCGCGGCAAGGCCAGTGCCACCCTGCTGGGCCAATGGATGGAACGCGAGGGACGCACGCCGGATATGGTCATCACCTCGGCGGCGACGCGCTGTCAACAAACATGGGCGGGGGTATCGGCCGAACTGTCGCGCCAACCCGACGTGATGGTTAGCCGCGCGTTATACATGGCCGGACCGGACGAAATCCTTGATGTTATCCGCAACACCGCCAGCGGCGACAGCGTGATGATATTGGCGCACCAGCCCGGCATCGGGCTGCTGGCGCGCGAAATGCGGGTCGATCCGCCGCCCGCACACGCGGCCTTTCGCAAATACCCCACGGGGGCAACCACAGTGCTGGAACTGCCGATCGACGACTGGTCACAGGTTTCCCTCGGCGTCGGGCATCTGGATACCTATATCGCACCGCGTGAACTCGAAAGTTAACGCAATGTGAAATTGTCCAGTCGGGCAACGATCCTGCCGTCGGTGTCATCGCTGTCAGCGGAAATAGCCAGCCCGACCAACACGCCGGGATCACGGCCGTAAGCCTTGCGAAAATCCGCAGCCAGATCGACGGTTTCGCTGAACTTGCCGGTGCCTGCGGCGCGCAACGGCACCATCATCATCTTGCCGCTCTGGAACGGGCTGTCCAGCACCGTGCCGCGCGGGTAATCCCCGCCCCAGACATAAACCAGCGTCCGGGTGGTCTTGTTCCCAAATATCTTGCGGGCCGAGGCATTGGACAGCCTGTCCGCCTGATCCGCATCGACAAACACGAAATACAGCGAAATGTCACGATCGTCGGCGCCCTTGAGGGTCAGGTCTGTCGCCGCCACGGACTGCGACACAGCCCAGTCCCACGCTGCCACGCTGGCGTTGCGGTGCGCCGCCGGCACAGGCCGGTAGATCATCGAAACCGAGTTGTCGGATTTGATGCCGATATAGCTGCCGCCCAGATCGTATTCATTGGCAGAAAGGCGGAAAAACCCCTGTTGTTTCCATGTCTTGTCAAAGGCGATATCGTTCGCCAGCGCAGGGGTTGCCAAAATCGCCAGTGCAGCGACGGCGCGAGGTAACAGACGCATTCATTTCTCCATCGTAACGAGGGGCGGTCCACGCCGCCCCTTTCGCCATCATTTTACGAATTTTTCAGGTGGAATAAACACAACTAACCGTGAGTGCGCGAAAATCCCCGTTCACGCCTTGATAAAGGTGCCGTTGTTCAGCTCCCGCACCGCCTGCTTCAGCTCGTCGCGCGTGTTCATCACGATCGGGCCGTGCCAGGCCACGGGTTCCTTCAGCGGCGCGCCAGAGACCAGCAGAAACCGGATACCCTGCGGCCCCGCCTGCACCGTGACCTCGTCGCCGCTGTCGAACTGCACCAATGTGCGGTCGCCGGACAAATCACGAATGTTGACCTCCTGCCCTGCCACCTCTTTTTCGACGCGCACGCCGTAAGGGTCCGAGGCATCGCGGAACGTGCCCGCGCCCTCGAAAATATAGGCGAACACATTGCGATAGGTATCGACGGCGAAACGCTTGCGCCGGTTCGGCGGCACATAGACATCCAGATACTGCGGCTCGGCGGCAATTCCGTCCACCGGCCCGCGCTTGCCCCAAAATTCGCCGATAATCACCTTTACCCGCGTGCCGTCGTCATCGACAATTTCGGGGATTTCGCCGCGCGGCACGTCCTGATAGTTCGGCGCGGTCATCTTCAAATCCGACGGCAGATTGGCCCAGAGCTGGAACCCGTGCATCTGCCCCGCCGCATTTCCGGTCGGCATTTCCTGATGCATGATGCCGGACCCCGCCGTCATCCACTGCACATCCCCCGCCCCCAGCACGCCCTTGTTGCCGAGACTGTCGCCGTGTTCCACCGATCCGGCCAGAACATAGGTGATGGTTTCGATCCCGCGATGGGGATGCCACGGGAACCCGCGCCGGAATGCGGCAGGATCATCGTTGCGGAAGTCGTCGAACAGCAAAAACGGGTCGAGCATCGTCGGCTCGTGAAAGCCGAAGGCCCGATGCAAATGCACGCCGGCCCCCTCGATCGTCGGGGTGGCCAGCGTTTCGGATTTTACAGGACGGAAGGACATTTTATACCTTTCACACAGAAAAACTTTCCAGCTTAGGTAATCCTTCATCCGGTTTGTGCAATAGCAAAGCCACGCACAAACCGGTGAATGCCCTACAACCCCTTGGAACGATAGCTGGCGGCAACGCGGCCGATCGACACCAGATAGGCCGACACCCGCAAGTCCTCGACCTTGTCATTGGTGTGCCAGACCTCGCGCATCGACTGGTACGAGGCACGCATGGTATCATCCAGCCCCGAGCGCACCAGTTCCAGCTCGCCGGCCCCGCGCAGGTACTTCTGCTTGAATCCGGCGGACAATTCCCAGGTAATCGCCGGATCCTCGCTCAGGCGCTGCAATTCGGTCAACAGCAGGCTGTGGCGCGATTCTTCCTGACGGCGCTGCATGCGGCCGAACCGGATGTGCGACAGGTTTTTCACCCATTCGAAATAGGAAACCGTCACCCCGCCGGCGTTGGCAAACATGTCGGGAATAATTACCACACCTTTCTTGCGCAGGATTTCATCCGCCCCCGAGGTCACCGGACCATTGGCAGCCTCGACAACCAGACGCGCCTTGATATTGGCGGCATTACCAAGGTTGATCACCCCTTCCATGGCGGCCGGAATCAAAATATCGCAATCCTCTTCCAGAACCGCCGCACCGTTTTCGACAAAGGTGCCACCGGCAAATCCTTTGACCCCGCCGGTCAGAATGATGTGTTCCTTCAGATACTCGATTTCCAGCCCGTCGTCGTTAAGGATCGCGCCGTCATGTTCGATCACCGCGATGATTTTGCAACCGTCCTCCTCGGACAGGAATTTCGCGGCGTGATAGCCCACGTTCCCCAGCCCCTGCACAATCACCCGTTTCCCGTCGAGCGAGCCGCTCAAACCGGATTTGGCGACGTCTTCATCATAGCGGAAAAATTCTTCCATCGCGTATTGCACACCGCGTCCGGTCGCCTCGACACGCCCCTGGATACCGCCGGCATTGATCGGTTTGCCGGTAACACAGGCGGCAGCGTTGATATCGGTGGTGGCCATGCGGCGGTACTGGTCAACAATCCATGCCATTTCCCGCTCGCCAGTGCCCATGTCGGGGGCGGGAACGTTCTGCGACGGGTTG
>CAZDLV010000029.1:0-16494 GCA_964506345.1 uncultured Rhodobacterales bacterium
GGATGCGGGGAGTTTTTCCGGCGGAAGCCTGCGGCTGGCGGTGCATTTTACCGAGCTGGTGGCGCCGCGGGCGGTTTAGGGCGCTTGCGTGACGCGGCGTTCGCGGAATTTTGTTTTGGGGGGGGCGTGGTTCGGGTGTAGCGTCGGGGGGATTTTACACAGAAGTGGAGTCCCCCATGATCCCCCGTGAACCTGTTTCGAGCCTGCCGACACATGATGTTACCAATATGCCGCCCTATATCGGCGATCAGGATTTGTGGGGCGACGATGTTGTCTTGCGCGAGGCAGTGGCGCGCGAGGCCGGGTGTGGCGAGGAAATACTGGCAGGGTTCGGCAAGGTTGCCGGGCGCGAGGAGGTGTTCGGGCTGGCCGATCAGGCGAACCGGTATTCGCCCGAGTTGAAACCGTTCGATCGGTACGGGATGCGGATCAACCAGGTGAGCTATCACCCTGCCTATCATGCGTTGCAGGATATTGCGGTGTCGAACGGTTTGCCGAATTATGCGTGGAATTCCGGCAAGCCGGGGGCGCATGTGGTGCATGCTGCGTTGAATTATATGTTCAATCAGGCCGAGGGCGGCGTGGTCTGCCCGATGGCGATGACATATGCGGCGATTCCCGCGTTGAAGTCGGCGCCGGATGTGGCGGAGTCGTGGATACCGAAGCTGTTGTCACAACAGTATGACCGGCGCGATATTCCGGTGGGCGAAAAGACCGGCGCGCAGGTCGGGATGTTCATGACCGAAAAACAGGGCGGGTCCGATGTGCGGGCAAATTCGACCCGTGCAGTGCGTGACGGCGACGGGCACCGGTTGACCGGGCACAAGTTTTTCTGCTCGGCGCCGATGTCGGATGCGTTTTTGACGCTGGCCTATGCCGAGGGCGGCCTGAGCTGTTTTCTGGTGCCGCGCTGGACGCCGGACGGCCATCGCAACGGGTTGTTCCTGCAACGTCTGAAAGACAAGCTGGGCAACCGGTCGAATGCCTCCAGCGAGATGGAGTTGCAGGATACATGGGGGCAGATGATCGGGCCGGAGGGGCGCGGCGTGCGCACGATTATCGATATGGTGCAGGGGACGCGGTTCTATTGTGCGTTCGGATCCTCGGCGTTGATGCGGCAAGGGCTGGTGCAGGCGTTGCATCATACCGCGCACCGGTCGGCGTTTCAAAAGACGCTGGTTGACCAGCCGCTGATGCGCAATGTGCTGGCGGATCTGGCGCTGGAGTCCGAGGCGGCGACGGCCTTGAGCATGCGGCTGGGCCGCGCGATCGACGAGGCGCAGGCCGGTGACGCACAGGCGGCGGCGCTGGCGCGTATCGGGACGGCGATCGGCAAATACTGGATTTGCAAGCGTGCACCCGGACATACGTTCGAGGCGATGGAGTGTCATGGCGGACCGGGGTATATCGAGGACAGCATCATGCCGCGCCTGTTTCGGGAATCGCCGGTGAATTCCATCTGGGAAGGGTCGGGGAATGTGATCTGTCTGGATGTGTTGCGGGCGTTGTACAAGGCGCCGGAAACCGCCGAGGCCTATATGGCCGAGGTCGGGCAGGCGCGCGGCGGGAATGTGTTGCTGGATCGTGCGCTGGCGGCATTGCCGGACGAGCTGGCCGATCCGGCCGACCCTGAATTGCGGGCGCGGCGATTGACTGAACGGATGGCGCTGGTCTGGCAGGCGGCCCTGTTGGTGCGGTTTGCGCCGGCGGCGGTGGGCGATGCGTTTTGCGACTCGCGGCTGGGCGACGGCTGGAGCGGGGCCTATGGCACGTTGTCGCCGAAGTCCGGTTTCGATACCATTATTTCACGGGTGCGCGATATCTGAATCGCGTGTCGGTGCATCAAACAACACAATATTGTGTTGTATGCAAAAAATCCTGTGTTTATTCGGGAAATGCGGCTGCCGGTCTGGATGCCGTAGTATGCAAAGCTTGCACGAAGGGGTTTGCATGATTATTCTATGGACATCGCTGTTTGGTATTCGATGGAACGAGGCCGGAATGGATGTTGTTGTGAATGCGAAACCGGATCCGGTTGTTGCCGCGTTGATGGCGAACCGGCAGGCGTTTCACGGGTTTCTGGCCACGCGGCTGGGCGATCCGGCGGATGTCGATGACGTGTTGCAGGATTTTTTTCTGAAGGCGCTGACACGGCGCGGGCAGTTGCGTGACGAGGATAGTCTGGTGGCGTGGTTGTATAGTATTCTGCGCTCGACCTTGCTGGACCACTATCGCAAGACGGGACGGCGTGGCGCGTTTACGGCGGCCTATATCAGCGAGATGAAAACCGCCGAAACGGTGGTTGAGCCGGATTTGTTCGGAAAAATCTGTGCCTGCCTTTCGACGTTGTTGCCGGCATTGCGGCCGGATCAGGCGGAATTGGTGCGGCGGCTGGATATGGACGAGGAAGACCGCCAGAGCGTCGCTGCCGACCTTGGAATTCACAACAAGACCCTTGCGGTGCGGTTGCATCGCGCCCGCCAAGCGTTGCGGGATATGTTTTTTGCGTCCTGTTCGAGTTGCACCGAGCAGGGCATTGATGATTGCGCCTGCGAAAGCGGAAAATAGTTGCCGTAGACCTGTAATATCCGGCGCGCTGGCGCGTCTATATATCTGAAGGACCGGAGGCGTTGCCAAGGCAGCGACAGACGGCCCCGCGGATATTACAGGAGAGTCGAAATGGCACTTGATATACAGATGGAAAGACCTGTCGCTGCCCGTATTCCGGTGGCGACGCTGGGTATGGCGACGGGCGTGTTTCTGGCGGTGACATTCACTTTGTGCGTCGGTTTCGGGCTGCTGTTCCCGAATGCCACGATGTACCAGAGCTGGTTGCCGTTGTTGCCCTGGGTCAGCTGGATGAGCTGGCCGGATTTCGGGTTGGGGCTGGTCGAGAGCTTCGCCTATGGCTGGTATATCGCGATATTGTTTGCGCCTCTCTACAACTATTTTGCAGGTCGGAAAAATGGCTGAGTTCCGGATAGTTGCGCCGGATTGTATGCCCCGTGAAATTGCCGGCCGGACGGGGCGCGATGTAAAGGAGACGACGATATGATATTGACCCGCCTGCTTGAACGCACCATTCGCGTGGGAACGCTGAATGTCATTGATGCCGACGGAAAGAAACATGTGTTTTCCGGAACGGACGGGCCGGTTGCGACCATGCGCCTGCACAAACGCAACCTGCATCACCGGTTGTATATCAACCCGGACCTTGCCGTCGGCGAGGCGTATATGGACGGCACGCTGACGGTCGAGGATTGCGAGCTGAACGATCTGGTTACGCTGATGGCGATGAATATGGAATATGCCGAAAGCGACGCGTTGTTTGCCTTGCGCGGACGGATCGAAAAGATGTTGCGCGGCTGGCAACAGTATAATCCGGTGCGTTTGTCGCGCAAGAATGTCGAGCATCACTATGATTTGCCGGACACTTTGTACGATTTGTTTCTGGACGACGACCGACAGTATTCCTGTGCGTATTTCCAGAACCCCGACGATTCGCTGGCGCAGGCACAGGCGGCCAAGGAACGGCACCTTGCGGCCAAGATGCTGTTGGAACCGGGGCAGAAGGTGCTGGATATCGGGTCCGGCTGGGGCGGGCTGGCGATGTATCTGGCCGAGGAAGCAGAGTGTGAAGTGACCGGTTTGACGTTGTCGCCGTCACAGTTGAAGGTGGCGCAGGAACGGGCGCGCGCGGCGGGGTTGCAGGACAAGGTGAAATTCCGGTTGCGTGACTACCGCGAGCAGGACGGCAGTTTTGACCGCATTGTGTCGGTGGGCATGTTCGAACATGTCGGGGTGAACCAGTACAAGACCTTTTTTGATCGTATCGGGTCGTTGTTGACCGAGGACGGGGTGTGTGTGCTGCATTCTATCGGGCGCATGCGCGGGCCGGCGGCGACCAGTCCGTGGATCCGCAAATATATCTTCCCGGGCGGCTATTCGCCGGCATTGTCCGAAACATTGGCGGTGATCGAGAAATCCGGCCTGTGGGTGACGGATGTCGAGGTGCTGCGTTTGCATTATGCCGAAACACTGAAGGAATGGCGGCGCAGGTTTTATGAAAACCGCGAAAAAATCGAAGGGATGATGGACCCGAAATTCTGCCGGATGTGGGATTACTATCTGTGTGTCAGCGAGGCGGCGTTTCGCTATGGTGATCACCATGTGTTCCAGATCCAGTTGGCGCGGCGTCGCGATGCGGTGCCGCTGACCCGCGACTATATTGGCGAGTGGGAGGCAAAGCACCCCGCCGTCGCCCGCCGGCGCAAACCGCGTCAGGTTGCCTGAAAAACTTAACCGAACCGAAGGAATACGGAAATGCAATGGATACTCGATAACTGGATTTTGCTGCTGCTGGGTGGCGGCTTTGTCGGTATGCACCTGATCGGCCACAAGGGCCATGGCGCGGCGCGGGCGGCAACCGTGAGCGCCAACACCACGGCCGCGTCGGAGGCGCCGGCCACGTCCGGGGGTTGCTGTGGCGGCGGTAGCAAGGCAAAACACGAGGATGGCGGCGACGAGGCCGAAGGTGGCTGTTGCGGCGGTGGCGCCAAGGCCGAAACCGGCGAACCGGAATCCGGCGGGTGCTGTTGCGGCAGCAAGACTTCCGCAAAAGACGAGGTTCCGGCGTTGTAGGTGTTGGCGGGCGTCGGGGTCAGCCCTTGACGCCCCCCTCGGACAGGCCGGAAATCAGGAAACGCTGGCTAAGCAGGAACAGCGCGGTGATCGGCAGGCCGGACAACACAGCGGCGGCGGCGAAGTCGCCCCACAGATATTTTTGTTCATACAGGTACTGGCGCGCCCCGACCGCGAGGGTCATCTTGTCGGTCTGGCGCAACAGCACCGAGGCGACAGGGTATTCGTTGACCAGAAAGATAAAGGCCAGCACGAAAACAATGGCCAGAATCGGGATGGACAGCGGCAGGAAAATATAGCGGAACGCCTGCCACGGGGTTGCGCCGTCGATTTGCGCGGCGTCGTCGATGGCCGGATCGATGGATTCGAAATATCCCTTGATCGTCCAGATGTGCAGGGTGATTGCCGACAGGTAGGTCAGGATCAACGCCGGATGGTTGTCGATTGCCAGTGCCGGCACAACCTGCCCGAGGGAATCGAATATGGCGTAGATTGCGATCACCGTCAGAGCGGCGGGAAACATCTGGATAATCAACAGGATGTCGAGCATGGCCCCGCGACCGCGAAATTTCATTCTGGCAAACGCATAGGCCGAGGTCGTGGACAGCAACAGGATCCCCGAGGCGGCGATCAGCCCGATTTTGATGGAGTTCCACAGCCACAGCATCACCGGAAACGGTGGCTGGATAACCATGCCGTTGTCGCGGGTGTAGGGGATGCCGAAGGCCAGCGACCAGTGTTCGAGGGTCGGGTTCTCGGGCAGCAGGTTGCCGGTGGAAAAGTTGCCCTCGCGGAAGGAAATCGACAGAACCATCAGGAACGGAAACATGATCAGGATGATGAACAGGATCATGAATCCGTGTGCCAGAATTTTGCGGATCAACAGGGATTTTTTATCCTCAACCATTGTGGACGGCCCCTTTTTTTGCGGCGTATTTCTGGATCGCCTTGAAATTCATATAGGCAATGACGCCGGTGACGATGAATATCAGGGTCGATATCGCGCCGGCCATGCCGAAATCCTGACCCGAGTTCTGGAACGCCAGCCGGAAAGTGAACGAGCCGAGCAGGTCCGTGGACCCCACCGTGATCAGGGTTCCGGGCATGTCCGGCCCGCCGCGCGTCAGCAGCAGGATCAGCACGACGTTGTTGAAGTTGAAGGCGAAATTCGAAATCAGCAGCGGCACGAACGGCGGCAGGATTTGCGGCAGGGTGATCGAGAAAAAGTTGCGCACCGGGCCGGACCCTTCCAGTGCGGCGGCCTTGTAGAGATCGCGCGGAACGGCTTGCAGAAATCCGGCGGCCAGCAGCATCATATAGGGGTAGCCCAGCCAGGTGTTGACGATCAGCAACATGGTGCGCGACAGGGTCGGGCTGGTAAACCAGTCCGGCGATATACCCAGAAGGGTAGAAAGGATCAGGTTGATTTCGCCGAAGTTCTGGTTGAACAGGCCGCGAAACACCAGGATCGAGATGAACGCCGGCACCGCGTAGGGCAGGATCAGCAAGGTGCGGTACAGCTTGCGATAGGCAAGGTGTTTCCATTCCAGAATGACCGCCAGCGTCATGCCCAGCGAAAAGGTGAAAACCATCGACAGGAACGCAAAGGATACCGTCCACAGGAATACTTTGAAGATCGGTTCGCGGATTCCCGCATTGCCCAGAACCTTGGTGAAGTTTGCCATGCCGACGGTAACGCGCCAGCCGGGGGCGATTTTTTCGCCGTCGGCGGTGACGTAGAATCCGGTCTTTTGGTCCGGTGTCAGAATGGTACCGTCGGTTGCGACCAGCACGCCGTTGTCGCCCGTCGTGTAGGCGGGGCGGGTGGCGGCGAATTCGCGCAGCCCCGCCATGTTCAACTTGCCGTCCGGTGTGGTGACGGTCAGCCCCGACAGCATTTTCCGGTTCTGGATGTTCGCCTTGACCGGCAGGGTTTCCGGCGCGGGGCCGGTGAAAACATCGGCGGTAACGACCGGTCCGCTGAGCGGGGCGCTTAGCAATGCGGGTTTGCCGTTCGATTCCGGCAGGAATATCCGCAAATTCGCGCCATCCGCGACCAGCGCAAAGGGGCGCTTGCTGCCGGCGTCGGTTTCGGTCTGGGACAGGTGATAGGCTTGCACCCGTTCCTGCGTCAGCAGGTTGCGGGCGCCGAAATTGGTGAACCCGATGGCGGATGTGTAGAATACCGGCAGCAGGATAAACAGGAAAACGGCGGCGATGCCCGGATAGATGAACCGGAGCTTGTAAAACCGCGGCGACCAGAAAAAGGTCACGCCGAGGCCGCCAACCGCAAAGGCAATGACCGCGAACAGCGGCTCGCCCAGCAGGTATAGCCCCCAGACGAGATACAGAAATCCGAAGGCAACGACCGCCAGCACAAGCTTGGCGACAATGCCGAGAATGCCGGTTTTCGCGGTGGTCATGGTCATGGCATCCGACATGGGGTTTCCTCGAGTCATAAAACAAATCCGGGGCGACGGGCCCTCGCCGCCCCGGATTCCAGCTTAGCGCTTATTCTGCAAGAATACGCGCGGCAGCATCGTCAAGGGCTTCTTTGACCGACGACTGACCCGAGGTCACCGCAGTCAAAGCCGGACCCATAGCGGCCCAGAATTTACCCATTTCCGGGTTGGACGGCATCGGCACACCGTTTTTGGCGTTAACCAGTGTCGCGGCAATGTTGGCGTTGCCGGAAATCTCTTTGGCGAAAGATTTGCTGGCGACCGCGCCCAGTGCGGTGTCGTCGTTGATCGATTTCAGACCGGCGTCGGTCAGCATGTAGTTCTCGATGAACTCGACCGCCAGATCCTTGTTCGGCGAGGCGGCGTTGATCACCGCACCCAGAACACCGACGAAGGATTTCGACGGTTTGCCGTCAACCGACGGGATCGGGGCCACACCGAAGTTGATGCCGCTCTGTTCCAGGTTGGACCATGCCCACGGGCCGTTGATGACCATTGCGGTTTCGCCCTTGTTCATCGCCGAATCCATGACACCGTAGTCGACACCTGTCGGCATGACACCGGAATCGATCATGTTTTTCAACAGGGTTACACCGGCAATGGAACCGGCATTGTTGACGCCGGTGTCGGCGCCGTCATAGCTGCCGTTGACCTTCTGGAAAGCATAGCCGCCACCCGCCATCAATAGCGGCATGGTGAAATAGGTGTTGTTGTAATCCCACATGATGTTGGCTTTGACGCCGGGGATGTCCATGCTGCCGATTTCTTCCATGGTTTTCGGCGGAACCGGCACCAGATCCTTGTTGTAGATCAGCCCGACGGCCTCGACCGAAATCGGATAGCCCCAGGTTTTTCCGTCGAATGTCATCGCATCGAAAGCGAAGTTGAACGTATTGTCGCGCACCTTGGCCGACGGATCCACCGGCGAGATCAGACCGCCCGCGGCCCATTCGCCGAACCGGTCATGCGCCCAGATGAAAATATCCGGTCCCTGGCCGTTTGCCGCGGCCTGCTGGAATTTGTCGGTGACGTTTTCGGGGTGTTCCACCACAACATCGACGCCCAGTTCCTTGGCAAATTTGTCGCCGATGGCCTGTAGGCCGTTATAGCCTTTGTCGCCGTTGATCCAGATCAGCAGCTTGCCGTTTTCCAGCGCCATCGCCGGGCTGGAAAGCAGTGAAGCGGATGCAAGCACAGCCGCCAGAGTCAGTTTCTTGAACATTTTATCCTCCCAATGTTCGGTTAGTCCAGCTGGGCGCAGAATGCGTCCAACCCCTTCAGATTGATCGTGTTTTCCTGAATTGTAGCCTCGCATCCGGGCAGGATGCCGGGGCCGGCCTGAAGATCTTGCGGCACGTTCCAGCGCGCAGGGTCGCGCGACAGGTTGAAAACGAACAGCAGTTTTTCGGTGTCGCTTTGCCGGATAAAGGCCAGCACCTCGCCGGCTTCGGGCAAAAACGTGATGTCGCCGTCCTGCATGGCCGGATGGGCCTTGCGAAAGGCCAGAACCTCGCGGTAGGCGGGCAAAACGCTTTGTGCCGCCCCAGCGTCGGGGGCCAGCGCGATATGTGTCTGCGATACCGGCAGCCATGGCGTTGTGGTGCTGAACCCGCCATTGACCGCGTGCGATTCCCACGCCATAGGCGTGCGACACCCGTCACGGCCCTTGTAGGCGGGCCAGAACCGGATGCCGTAAGGGTCGGTCAGATCCTCGAACGCCACGTTGGCCTCGGTAAATCCCAGCTCCTCGCCCTGATAAATGCATACGGACCCGCGCAGCGCCGCCAGCAGACGGATGGCGAATTTCGCCAGATGCTGCGGGTCGTCGCCGTCTTGCAGCCAGCGGCTGAGGTGGCGGATCACGTCGTGGTTGGAAAAGGCCCAGCAGACCCAGCCATCGGCGACGGCCTGTTCGAACCGTTGCACGGCGCCGCGAAAATGTGCGGCCGAGAAATCCGGCCCGAGCAGGTCGAAGGTATAGCACATATGCAGCTTGTCGTGGCCTTCGGTATAGTCGGCAACTATTTCCAGCGCCCGCGAGCCGTCCCCGACCTCGCCCACCGATGTGCGTCCGTCGTATTCGTCCAGCAGCGCGCGGAACCGTTTCAGAAAGCCGATGTTTTCGGGACGCGATTTCGAATAGATATGTTCCTGCATGCCGTAGGGGTTGGTGTCGGGCGCATCGCCGCCGCCGCCGCCATCGTGGCGCACCGGCGGGTTGGACCGCAGTTCGGCGTCATGGAAATAGAAATTCACCGTATCGAGGCGGAACCCGTCCACCCCGCGTTCCAGCCAGAACCGCACCGTTTCCAGCAAGGCATCCTGCACCGCGCCATTGTGGAAATTCAGGTCCGGCTGGCTGGCAAGGAAGTTGTGCAGATAAAACTGCTTGCGGGTTCCGTCCCATTCCCACGCCGGCCCGCCAAACACCGACAGCCAGTTGTTCGGCGGCGTGCCGTCGGGGTTGGGATCGGCCCAGACGAACCAGTCGGCCCTGGGGTTGTCGCGGCTTTCGCGGCTTTCCTTGAACCACGGGTGCCGGTCGGAGCAATGCGACAGAACCTGGTCGATGATAACTTTCAGGCCCAGCCTGTGTGCCGAATCCAGCAGGGTGTCGAAATCGTCGAGCGTGCCGAACATCGGGTCGACATCGCAATAATCCGACACGTCATATCCCATGTCGTCCATCGGCGAGGTGAAAAACGGTGACAGCCAGATGGCATCGACGCCAAGTCCGGCAATATAGGGCAGGCGGCGGGTAATGCCGTTCAGGTCGCCAATGCCGTCGCCGTTGCTGTCCTGGAACGAACGTGGATAGACCTGATAGATCACCGCCCCGCGCCACCAGTCAGGATCGGGATGCGAAGATGCAATGGTCATGGCCTCGGCGGTTTTCATATTTTCATCCCGTAAAATTAAAGCGCTTTCATAGAATGTGGGCAGATTCGGATTCTGTCAACACTTAATATATCGGGAAAAACATCTAGAAAAACCGGAATATGTCGAGGAATGTGGTGTTATCAATTGACAAAAAATAAAGCGCTTTACATACTAGCAGGAAGTATTGCGGAGAAACGTTTGACAAATCTGAAAAAACTCGCTGACCACCTTGGCCTGTCGCAGGCGACCGTCAGCCGTGCGTTGAACGGCTATACCAGCGTCAAACCGGCGACGCGCCAGCGGGTGGAGGATGCGGCCAAGCGGCTGAATTACCGGCCGAATTCCAGCGCGCAGCGGCTGGCGACCGGTCGCGCGGGGGCGTTCGGGGTGATCGTCACCACAGGCGACAATATGTTGATCGACCCGCATTTCACCGAATTTCTTGCCGGTCTGACCCGCACGTTGGCGGAATCGGATACCGATATTGTGCTGGCGGCGGCAACGCCGGAAAACCAGATCGCGACCTACCGCCGGTTTGCCAGTTCCGGCAAGGTGGACGGGTTTATTGTTTCAGCGCCACAAAAATCCGACGCCCGGATCGAGGCGTTGCTGGAAATGGATTTCCCTTTTGTCGTTCATGGCCAGTGTCAGGCCAGCCGTCGCTACAGCTATTACGACATCGACAACAAGGGGGCGTTTTACAAGGCGACCGATTTGTTGTTGCAACTGGGGCATCGCCGGATTGCCGTGTTGAACGGCCTTCCCGACGCCATGTTCGCCATCCAGCGTAACGAAGGATACCACGCGGCTTTTGGGGCACACGACCTTGCCCCGGACCCCGAATTGCTGGTGCAGGATCTGATGACCGAGGAAACCGGTCACAACCGTTTGCGCCTGTTGCTGCAAATGGAAAGCCCGCCGACCGCGGTTTTGTGTTCGTCGATGATACTGGCACTGGGTGCGCAGCGGGCGATTCGCGAGGCGGGACTGGAAATCGGCCGCGACATTTCGATTATCAGCCACGATGACGGTTTGTCGTCGATGAAAACCGAAAATTTTTCCGTACCGCTTACGGTGACCCGCTCGCCGATCCGCGACGCGGGAATCGAATTGGCCGCCATGTTGCGCGCCATCGTCACCGGCCGTCAAACTGCGCCGGTGCAACGCATTGTTCCCGTAGATCTGATCGTGCGCGGCTCTACCGCGCCGGCGCCGGCATAAAGAGGCACCTATGACCACACCTGTTCTCAAACTCGACCATCTTGCGAAAAGCTACGGTTCTGTCGAGGTCCTCAAGGATATCTGCGTGTCGATGGATCCGGGCGAGTTTCTGGTGCTGCTCGGCCCGTCGGGCTGCGGAAAATCCACCCTGCTGAATTGCATTGCCGGCTTGATCGAGGTCACCGGTGGCGATCTGTTGATCGCCGGCAAAAAGATGAACGACGTGCCACCGCGCGACCGCGATATCGCGATGGTTTTCCAGTCTTACGCGCTCTATCCCAATATGACCGTGGCCGGAAACATTGCCTTTGGCATGAAGGTGCGCGGCGTCGATCCGGCGACCCGCCAGACAAAAATCGACGAGGTGGCGGGGCTGTTGCAAATCGGTCCGCTGCTGGATCGCAAGCCCGGGCAACTGTCCGGCGGCCAGCGCCAGCGGGTTGCCATGGGGCGGGCGCTGGTGCGCGACCCGAAACTGTTTCTGTTCGATGAACCGCTGTCCAACCTCGATGCCAAACTGCGGGTCGAAATGCGGGCCGAGATCCGGCGGTTGCACCAGACATTGAACGCCTCGATCGTTTATGTCACCCACGACCAGATCGAGGCGCTGACACTGGCGACCCGCATCGTCGTGCTGAAGGATGGCGAGGTGCAGCAGATCGGCACGCCGGCCGAGGTTTACAACCGCCCCGCCAATGTCTTTGTTGCCGATTTCATGGGGTCGCCACCGATGAACCTGATGCCGGCGACCGCGACCGGCACACCGGACGGCACGGAAATCCGCCTTGTCGATGCACAGGGTGCGCCGCTGGTCTGGCGGGAACCGCGGCGGCTTGGCAATCTGGAAACGGGGGCGGAAATGGCCCTGACCGTCGGGTTGCGCCCCGAGGACATCGCCGACAACCACGAAAATCCGCCAGCCGGTGCGTGTATTGTCGAAGGGCCGGTTCAGGTTGTCGAGCAGGCGGGATCGGACTGTTTCGTCGTGACGTCGCTTGGTGGCAAGGACATCACCGCCCGATTGCCCGCCAATACCGGCGCGCAGGCAGGAACGGCGATGCGTTTCGTTCTGGATGTTGCCAAGGCCTCGTATTTTTCGTGCGACACCGGCGTGCGGTTGTAGCCGCCGTCAGCCGCCGGCACAGCCGATGCATTTGGTCGCCGTTGGCGCCAACGCCAGTCGCTTGCGGGCGATTTCCTCGCCGCAATCGCTGCAATAGCCGTATTCGCCGGCATCGAGACGGGCCAGTGCCGCGTGGATGGCGCGGATTTCCTGTGCCGTATTTTGCGCGGTTGCCTTGGCCATTGCCTGTTGTTGCAGCGCATCCATGCGCGACAGGCGCCCGACGCTCGACTGGTCCAGAACGACGGTATTGCGGGCGTCGGCGTTGACGGTGTTTTGTGCGCCCAGCGCCGCCAACCGGTCGCACAGGCGTTGGCGAAAGGCGTTGTCGTCGTCATGGTCCGGCATATTTTTTCCTTCGTGTGCCTTGTTATCGGCGATGTGACTTCCGAAATCCTACAGTGCTATGCTATACTTGCAGGCGCAACAGGAGAGTGGACATGGCCAAAGCCCAAAGACATATCGCGACCGTCGATCCGGTCTGGGAACAGATCACCGACGAGGCGCGCCGGATTATCGCGGTTGAACGCTCGATGGCGCCGCTGGTCTATTCGGTGATCCTGACGCATTCGTCGCTGTCTTGTGCCTTGTCGCACCGCATGGCGCACAAGCTGGCCTCGGGCGAGATGACCGAATCGATTCTGCACGATGCTTTCGATGCCGCCTATGATGCCGATTGCGGTTTGGGTGAAATCGGGCGCGCCGATCTGCTGGCCACCTATGAACGTGATCCGGCGTGCCACCGGATGATCCAGCCATTGTTGTATTACAAGGGGTTCCAGGCGGTGCAGGCCTATCGTATGGCGCATTGGCTCTGGGCGCAGGGGCGGCACGATTTTGCCTATTTTATCCAGATGCGCGCGTCCGAGGTGTTCGGTGTCGATATCCATCCGGCGGCCAGAATCGGGCGCGGGCTGATGATCGACCATGCCCATTCGATCGTTATCGGCGAAACCGCTGTGGTCGGAGACAACGTGTCGATGCTGCATTCGGTAACCCTTGGCGGCACCGGCAAGGCCGAGCAGGACCGGCACCCGAAAATCGGCGACGATGTGTTGCTGGGGGCGGGGGCCAAGGTGCTGGGCAATATCACCGTCGGCTGTTGCAGCCGTGTCGCCGCCGGTTCCGTGGTGTTGAAGGACGTGCCGCCGGGCAAGACCGTGGCGGGGGTTCCGGCCAAGGTGGTCGGGGATGCCGGATGCAAGCAACCGGCCAAGGATATGGATCAACTGATATGAAAAAGCCCCCGTTTCAGGGGGCTTTCGTTTGACGGATCAGTCGCGCAGGTCGGGCGGTGTGGCCTCGGCCACCAGTTCGGCCACCACTTCGTCGATGCCCAGAACTTTTGATCCCTTGTCGCCAAGGCGGCGCATGGAGACGGTTTTTTCCTCCACCTCTTTCATGCCGACGGCCAGAATGACCGGCACCTTGCCCATGGAATGTTCGCGGACCTTGTAGTTGATTTTTTCGTTGCGGGTGTCGGCCTCGGCGCGGATCCCCTTGGCGCGCAGCCGTTCGACCACCGCGTTCACCCAACCGTCGGCGTCCGAGACGATGGAGGCCACGACCACCTGTCGCGGCGCCAGCCAGAGCGGGAATTTTCCGGCGTAGTTCTCGATCAACACGCCGAGGAAACGCTCGAAGGAACCGAGCGTCGCGCGGTGCAGCATGACCGGCGTGTGTTTCTGCCCGTCCTCGCCGATATATTCGGCCTCCAGCCGTTCCGGCAGCACGAAATCGGCCTGTAGCGTGCCGAGCTGCCATTCCCGCCCGATCGCGTCGGTCAGTTTGAAATCGAGCTTCGGACCATAGAAGGCCCCCTCGCCCGGATCGACCTCGTAGGGCAGGTCCAGCGCCTTGATGGCGTTTTCCAGCGCCGCCTCGGCCTGGTCCCAGACCTCGTCGGAACCGGCGCGCACCTCGGGGCGGGTGGAAAACTTGATGTCGAAACTGTCGAACCCGAGGTCCGTGTAGACCGAGGACAGCAATTCGATGAATTTTTTCGTCTCGCCGGCGATCTGGTCCTCGGTGCAGAAAATATGCGCGTCGTCCTGCGTAAAGCCGCGCACCCGCATCAGCCCGTGCATGGAGCCGGAGGATTCATAGCGGTGACACGACCCGAATTCCGCCAGACGCAACGGCAGGTCGCGATAGGATTTCAGGCCCTGGTTATAGACCTGCACATGGCACGGACAGTTCATCGGCTTGAGGGCGTTCACCCGTTTTTCGTTGGCGTGTTCCTCGTCGATTTCGGTGATGAACATGTTTTCGCGGTATTTATCCCAGTGGCCCGAGGCCTCCCAGAGTTTGCGGTCCACCACCTCGGGCGTGTTGATTTCAAGGTAGCCATCGGCAATCTGGCGGCGGCGCATGTAGTCCTGCAACACCCGATACAGCGTCCAGCCGTTGGGATGCCAGAACACCATGCCGGGGGCCTCTTCCTGGATGTGGAACAGGTCCATGGTCTTGCCGAGCTTGCGGTGGTCGCGTTTCTCGGCCTCTTCCAGCATGTGCAGATGCGCCTTCAGGTCCTGCTTGTTGCGGAAGGCAACGCCATAGATGCGTTGCAGCATGGCGTTGCTGGAATCGCCGCGCCAATAGGCACCGGCGACCGACATCAGCTTGAAGGCGTCGCCCGGCACCTGTCCGGTGTGGGCAAGGTGGGGACCGCGGCACAGATCCTGCCAGTGGCCGTGCCAATACATGCGCAGGTCCTCGTCGCCGGGGATGCTTTCGATCAGCTCGACCTTGTAAGGCTCGTTGTTGGCCTCGTAGAATTTGATGGCGCGGGGGCGGTCCCAGACCTCGGTGGTCACGGGTTCGCGCTTGTTGATGATCTCGCGCATTTTCTTTTCGATCAGGGTCAGGTCTTCGGGGGTAAAGGGTTCTGCACGGTCGAAATCGTAATACCAGCCGTTCTTGATGACCGGCCCGATGGTGACTTTGACGTCCGGCCAGATTTCCTGCACGGCGCGCGCCATGATGTGGGCGGCGTCGTGGCGGATCAGTTCCAGCGCCTGCTCCTCGTCCTTCATGGTGAAGAGGCGGAAATCGCTGTCCGCGTCGATCGGGATCGACAGGTCCGAGAATTTGCCGTTGATCTCGCAGGCAATCGCCGCCTTGCCGAGGGATTTGGAAATGTCGGCGGCGACTTCGGCACCGGTGATACCGGCGGGGTAGCTGCGCTTGGCGCCATCGGGAAGGGTAAGGGTAATATCGGCCATGGTCGGGCCCCTTTCGTGTTTTGGCGCCTACGAAACGCCCGGTTCCTGTTGCGGACGGTTTAGCGTCAGGGGCGGTGTTGTCAAGCGGGTCGTGAAAACCTTGCGGGGGCGCGCCGGATGCGCCAAACAGGGTTAAATCACGCAAACGGAGGGGCAAATGCCGGAATTCCTGACAACAGAACACAGTAAAATAGCCTATCACCGGGTGACGGGGGCCGGGCCGGGGGTGGTTTTCCTTGGCGGGTTCAAGTCGGATATGAACGGGACCAAGGCGGTGTATCTGGAGGAACGGGCGCGTGCTGACGGGCGGGCGTTTCTGCGTTTCGATTACAGTGGTCACGGCGAATCGTCCGGCGAATTTCAGGACGGGTGCATCGGCGAGTGGGCACGCGATGCGATGGCGGCGATCGCGGCGCTGACCGAGGGACCGCAGGTGCTGGTCGGTTCCTCTATGGGGGGCTGGATTGCGCTGCTGGTCTGTCGGGCGATGCCCGAACGGGTGGCTGGGCTGGTCGGGATTGCGGCGGCACCGGATTTCACCGAGGATTCCATGTGGGACGGGTTTTCCGACGGGCAAAAGCGGTTGCTGGAACAGGAAGGGCGGGTGGAACTGCCGTCGGAGTATTCGGACGACCCCTATGTTATCACGCGAAAACTGATCGAGGACGGGCGCCGGCAACTGGTGTTGCGCGATCCGCTGTCGTTGCCGTTTCCCGTGCGTTTGTTGCAGGGAACGGCGGACACGGATGTCGATGTTTCGGTGGCTTTGCGCCTGTTGGATCACGCGCAAGGGCCGGATATGCGTCTGACGCTGGTCAAGGGGGCCGACCACCGTTTCAGCACGCCGGAATGTCTGGCGTTGATAGAAACGGCAATCGACGAGGTGATCTAGGGCAGTGTTTGCGCGCCGCCGATGGATCCTGTCAGCATGTTGGTGTTGTTG
>CAZDLV010000030.1:0-15944 GCA_964506345.1 uncultured Rhodobacterales bacterium
ATATTGCTTGGTCGGATGTGGGTAGTTGGGATGCTGTGTATGATATTTCTCAAAAGGATGGTGCAGGCAATACGCTTGAAGGTGATGTGATACAAGTAGGCTGCTCGAACAGTCTATTGCGTAGCCAACACGTCTGATTGCAGCCGCAGGATTGGAAGATGTGATTGCTGTGGAAACTCCTGATGCGATTTTATTTCCCAAGCGTGGTGAGAGCCAATATGTTCGTGATTTGGTTGGCAAGATTAAAGAGCGCGGTAGCCGTGAGCATATGAGCATATGACCGTGCAACGCCCTTGGGGAAAACATATGGTTTTAGAAGAAAAAGAGACCGATTATAAGTTGAAACGCATTGAGGCTGCGCCAGGTGCGCGTTTGATCTGCAATCGCATCAACATCGCTCTGAGCATTGGATAGTGGTATCGGGTACAGTCACAGTCACGCGTGGCGGAGAAGTGTTTACTGTCTCAAAAAATGAAAGTGCCTATATCTCGATTGGTGAGAAACATAGGCTTGAAAACCGTGGAAAAATACCATTGCAAATGATTGAAGTGCAAGTCGGCGATTATTTGGGTGAGGATGATATTGAACGTTTTGATGATGCTTATGGGCGTGGTTGAAAAGATGTTTTTGGCATAAGAATGCATTGCATGATATGAATCATTAAAGTTTTTTTGAAGAAATGTTAAATAGGTGGGATAGATGAAAAAGGCGTTGATTACAGGTGTGACGGGTCAAGATGGCTCTTATTTGGCTGAGTTTTTATTGAAAAAGGGTTATGAAGTGCATGGTATCAAACGCCGCGCTTCATCTTTTAATACCCAAAGAGTTGATCATATTTACCAAGATATACATGTGGATAATGCGCATTTTTTCTTGCATTACGGCGATTTGACGGATTCATCTAATTTAACCCGTATTATTCAGGAAGTGCAGCCTGATGAAGTGTATAATCTGGGCGCACAGTCGCATGTGGCTGTGAGCTTTGAGTCGCCTGAATATACTGCCGATGTGGATGGCATGGGTACACTTCGCTTGCTTGAAGCGATTCGTTTATTGGGTATGGAAAAGAAAGTGAAATTTTATCAGGCATCAACATCTGAGTTGTTTGGAAAAGTTCAGGAGATTCCACAAAAGGAAACAACGCCATTTTATCCGCGTTCACCCTATGCTGTGGCGAAGATGTATGCCTATTGGATCGTGGTGAATTACCGTGAATCCTATGGCATGTATGCTTGTAATGGTATTTTATTTAATCATGAATCTCCTCGTCGCGGAGAAACCTTTGTAACGCGTAAAATTACGCGTGGTCTGGCAAATATTGCTCAGGGTTTGGAATCGTGTTTGTTTATGGGGAACATGAATGCCTTGAGAGATTGGGGGCATGCCAAGGATTATGTGCGCATGCAATGGATGATGTTGCAGCAAGATCATCCAGATGATTTTGTAATTGCCACGGGAGTGCAATATTCCGTCCGTCAATTTATTGAATGGTCAGCAGGTGAATTGGGTGTTACGATTCGCTTTGAAGGGGAAGGGCTTGGGGAAAAGGGTGTTATTGTATCAATTAACGGAGATAAAGCACCTGCATTAAACATCGGCGATGTGATTGTGCAAGTTGATCCGCGTTATTTCCGACCGGCTGAGGTGGAAACACTTTTGGGTGACCCGAGTAAAGCGAAAGAAAAGCTAGGCTGGGTTCCAGAAATCACAGTGCAAGAGATGTGCGCAGAAATGGTGCGCGAAGACTTGAAGGTAGCTATGCGTCATTCATTATTGAAAGAACACGGACATAATATGCCTGTGCCCATAGAGTGATGAATGTTGGTGAACATAATAGTCAAAAAAGGAAGGGTATGAAAACTGCACTAATTTGTGGTGTGTCTGGTCAAGATGGTTCACTCCTTGCCCAACTACTGCTTGAAAAAGGATACAAAGTCGTAGGTATATCCAGAGATGCCTGAAGATTATGTGATTGCAACGGGTGAATCGCATACAGTAAGGGATTTTGCGGCGTGTGCTTTTAAGACGATAGGCATGAACATTTCATGGCATGGCGAGGGTGTTGATGAATGTGGTGTTGTCCGAATTGATGTGAATCCGGAGTTTTTCAGATTAGTGGAAGTGGATGTGTTGCTTGGCGATGCAGGCAAAGCGCACCGACAGCTTGGCTGGCATTGTGAGCATGTATTTTCAGAGATGGTGCATGATATGGTGCAGGAAGATATTAAAGATTTAGAGCCTGTTCAATGAAGGCATTGCTGTTAGCCGCCTGGCGTTATAGGTATTTTATTATTTCATCGATTCGGAATGATTTTAAAGCGCAGTTTGCGCGTAGTAAATTCGGCGGCTTCTGGATGATTATCAATCCCTTAGCTCAAGTGGCAATTTATGCGCTGATCTTATCCAATGTTTTGGCCGCCAAATTGCCAGGCATTACAGATAAGTACGGCTACGCCATCTACCTCATGGCTGGGCTACTCGCGTGGAACCTATTTAGTGAAATCATCACGCGCTGCCTTAACCTTTTTATAGCGAATGGAAACCTGATGAAAAAAATGCAATTCCCTCGTATTGCCTTGCCGATCATTGCGATTGGCTCTTGCTTGTTTAACAACTTACTACTTTTCATCTCCATGATGGTAGTGTTTTTACTGTTGGGCTATCAGTTCAGTGCGATGATGCTGTGGGTGTTTCCGCTTGCTTTTTTGGTTGCCCTGCTTGCCACTGGAATCGGGCTGACACTTGGTGTGATGAATGTGTTTATGCGAGATATAGGCCAAGTGGTTCCTATTGTTCTCCAAATGCTGTTTTGGTTCACGCCTATTGTTTATCCAATCACTATTATACCAGAAAGTTATCGCCATCTGTTGGCATTGAACCCGATGTACTCGCTTGTTAGTGGCTATCAGCAAGCCTTGGTTTACGGCGCTGGCATTTCTTTGGATAGCGTGATTGTAGTAATAGGCGCTGCGCTCTTATTGACGTTATTCAGCATGTTTTTATTTCGTCGTGCCAGTGCCGAAATTGTGGATGTATTATGAGCCTGCTTAGCGTACAAAATGTAGGTAAATCATTCCGCAGTTATCACTCTGAATGGCAACGATTTGCCGGGTGGTTGGGTGTCTCTATGAAGCCTAGTGCAGAGCATTGGGTTCTTCGAGATATAAGTTTTTCCATTAAGGCGGGGGAGTCTATTGGCATTATTGGCCAAAACGGTGCTGGTAAGAGTACTCTGTTAAAAATAATAACAGGTACATTGCAGCCTTCAGAAGGACAGATTCAAGTCAACGGACGTATTGCTGCTATTCTTGAACTTGGTATGGGCTTCAATCCTGATCTTACAGGTCGTGAAAATGCATATCATGGTCTCGGCTTGATGGGTTATAGCCATGCTGATATTGAAAAGGTTATGCCTGAGCTAGAGGCGTTTGCTGAAGTTGGAGAGTACTTCGATCAACCAATCCGTGTTTATTCCAGTGGCATGCAAATGCGGGTGGCTTTTGCTGTTGTTACTGCCTTTAGACCCGAATTACTTATTGTTGATGAGGCTCTTTCTGTCGGCGATAGTTATTTCCAACATAAAAGTTTTAATCGAATTCGTGAGTTTAATGGACTTGGAACTACTTTGCTGTTTGTAAGCCATGGTATGGGTGATGTGAGAACATTGTGTGATCGCGTTCTTTTGTTAAATGATGGGAGGATACTAAAAGAAGGATTGCCAGATGAGGTGATAGATTTTTACAGTGCGTTAACGGCGGAACGAGAGAATGCAAGACTGCCCGTTAAACAGAAAAGAAAAGAAAATGGATGGTTGCATACAAAATATGGAACGAAGCAGGCTGTGGTGGAGAGTATTCGTCTTTTAGATGCTGAAACTGAAAGTTCGATTACAACTGCTTTTGTAGGGCAGAATATCATTATTGAGACAAAAGTGCTTACGAATGAGGCTCTACCTCGAATTATTTTAGGAAACAGGATAATGGATCGATTTGGCCATTTGATTTGGGGAACAAATACTTGGCATACAAAACAAGTTCTAGAGGATGTCTCTAGTGGTAGCCGTATTGTATTCAAAGTGAGCTTTAGGTGTACTCTTGGCCCAGGTTCATATTCGTTAAGCTTTGGTTTGGTTAGTTCAGATACGCATTTAGAAAATTGCTATCATAAAGAAGATAATCCATTTATTTTTGATGTAATTAATAAGGATAAAACTATATTTGTTGGTAGTAATTGGTTTGATGAGCATATTGATATTCATCTTGAAAAGGCTGATATATGAGAATAGCTATTATTAGCACTCCTCGTTCAGGAAACACTTGGTTAAGATATATGTTGTCTGATTTATATAGGGCTGAACAAATTGCTGTTCATTCTCCGTGTGAACTTGATTGGAGTAACTTACCAGAAAATAATTTTATATTACAATTACATTGGCATAACACACCTCAATTAAAGCAACTTCTTAATGAAAATGAAATAAAAGTTGTTGTACTCCAACGTCATATTCTTGATGTTCTTATTTCTATTCTTCAATTTGCACATCAAGAACCTCAAACATCTCGATGGTTAAATGGAGAAGGAGGCGATGAAAAAAATATTTATGGTAAAAAACCAAGCAGTAAAGAATTTTTGGCATATGCGGTTAGCAATCGTGCAGCTGCACTTTTTAAAGTTTCGGCGGAGTGGAGTGTCGAAATGGGAGTAATATGTGTAAAATATGAAGACCTAGTAAAAAATACAGGTAGAACACTTAGCAAGCTTACAGATAGCCTTGGTCTACCATGTGAAAACATTTCTGAAGTTGTAGCAGACAATGCCATTGAAACCTTAAGAGGAACATCAAAAAACGGTCACTTTTGGCAAGGATGTCCTGCACTTTGGAAAGAGCTTATTCCTACTGAAGCAGTAATGGAGATAGCAGAACGACATAAAAATATATTCTCAACATTAGGATATGACTTTCCTCCATCCAATACAGATCTAACAGTAGGTATGGCAGATGAGAAATGGAGAGCGTTAAATAAATTGAAGGATATGGTTTAAATATATGACTTTTGTTTCATACGCCCAAAACTTTGAAGATATTATTCTCAATCGCGCTTTGAAAGGTGTGGAAAAAGGCTTCTATATTGATGTTGGTGCAAATGATCCTGTTGCTGATTCAGTTACCAAGGCTTTTTATGATGCTGGATGGCGAGGCATTAATATTGAACCTGTCAGTGAGTGGTTTGAGAAGCTTGAGCAAGATCGTCCTGATGATAAAAACCTTCAGCTTGCTGCTGGAGAAAAAAAAGGAAAGGTTTCATTCTACGAAGTTCTGGGCACAGGCCTCTCTACAATGGATAAATCAATAGCAGATGGACATGCAAAAGAGCATGGTTTTGAAGTAAAGGAATATAAGGTTCCTGTTGTTAGTCTCTCGTCTATTTGCAAACAATATGTAAATTCAGACATTCATTTTCTCAAAATTGATGTTGAAGGAAGTGAGACTAAGGTATTGAAAGGTTTAAACCTCAAAGAATTTAGACCATGGATTATCTTGGTAGAGTCAACCCTGCCACTATCTCAGGTTGAGAACTATGAGGAGTGGGAAGAGCTGTTGTTGAACGCTCATTATGAGTATTGTTATTTCGATGGCTTAAACCGCTTTTATATTGCTGACGAACATCATGAGATCAAAACGGAATTGAACGCGCCGCCTAACGTGTTTGATGATTTTATATTTAGTGGTAAAGGCAGCAGCGGGCTGCATCTTACCATAGGACATCTTCAGAAGACTTTGGAGGAAAGCGATGAGCAAAGACAATCGCTTGCATCTTCATTGCAACAAGCTGAACAACAGCATCAGGATTTGACATCACAATTGCAGTCGCTCCAGACCGAGGCGGCTCAGCGCGAACAGGTGTTGCAGCACAAGGAGACGAGAGAAAAAGAGCTATTGCTCTCCCTGTTGGAAAAAGAGACCAAACAGCAAGAAAGCAATGCGTTGATTGCCGATTATAAGCAGCAGATGGAGCAGTTGCATAGGTCACTAAGCGATAGCGATGAGCAAAGACAATCGCTTGCATCTTCATTGCAACAAGCTGAACAGCAGCATCAGGATTTGACATCACAATTGCAGTCGCTCCAGACCGAGGCGGCTCAGCGCGAACAGGTGTTGCAGCACAAGGAGACGAGAGAAAAAGAACTCAAGGAATCTAATCATCACTGGCGGTTAGAATCAGAACGCTTGAGCAAAGAATTAGTAGAGTCTAGCGAACAAATAGAGGGGTTGAATCAGTCATCTCATCATTGGTGGTTAGAATCAGAACGCTTGAGCAAAGAATTGAACACTATTTATCATAGCAAATCATGGGTAATCACTTGGCCGCTTAGAAAGTTATCACAATTTGTACAGTGGTTTTTCTTTCTTCCAATCAGGTTCACTCTTTGGATTATTCGCTTACCTAAACGGATTGCAAGATGGGTTCTTGTGAAGGCTATGGTTCGTTCATTAAAATACCCAAAGTTGAAAAATAGAATGCGTATGTGGCTGAAAAAATATCCACGTTTGTACAGTAAGCTGTGTCAGCTAGCCGTAGCTCGCAAGATTATACCTGCTCCCTTGAAAACCAGTGATTCACTCGTATCACCTTTGTTAAGTCGGTCTGTGGATGTAGTTTATAGTCAGGGTACTGAAAACTTATATGTTGAACCGCTTCCCCTAGGGAAACGTAATGTTTTTATCTATGTTGACCACACTGTAAGTTGCCCAACGAACACGGGAGTGCAGCGCGTGACTCGTGGTGTCGCTTCAAGCTTGAGGTCTCTTGGTGAGAAAGTATATTTCGTTAAATGGGATCCTGTTGCTGAACAGTGCGTGTTTATCAACATGCAAGAGCGAGAACATTTTGCAAAATGGAATGGCCCAGATATTTCAAGTGATGATCGTAAGATCTATACAAATGAAAAGTCAATTCCTGTAGCCTTGCAACCTAAAGGTGAAAACCATTGGATGATTGTGCCAGAAGTTACGCATATTACGAATCATCCAAATCCAGTGACCCTTGAGCTATTACACTGGGGACATTGTTCAGGTCTTAAGATGGCATTTGTTTTCTATGATGCTATTCCATTAAGGCGTGAAGATTTGCAAGATATGCGACCTAAACATGAAGAGTATATGCAGCATTTGTTGCTGGCAGATGTTATTTGGCCGATATCATTCCATTCGGGCAATGATCTTATTTCATTCTTTGCTGCAAGTGAACGCGCAAGCAATAAGACAATGCCTGAAATAACGCCTGTACCACTTTCGGGAGAATCATATCATTGTGCTCGAGTTCTAGAATCCGATGATGGAGATGCGCTCATTCTTTCAGTTGGTTCTATTGATCAACGCAAAAATCAGGTTGCCTTGATTAAAGCTTTTGAAGCTTATCGAAAGCGCAATCCAGATAGTAAATGGCGTTTAACGCTGGTAGGGAACCTTCACCCTTTAGTAGCTGAAGAGGTGAATAGAGCACAGAGCGCAGACAAAAATATTTTGCATCTTGGGCATATTTCGGATGAAGAGCTTGATATGCTATATCGCTCGAGTTCCTTTACGGTATTTCCTTCTGTAGAAGAGGGGTTTGGGCTGCCAATTCTTGAGAGCTTATGGTATGGAAAGCCATGTGTATGCGCGAACTTTGGTTCAATGGGTGAGGTTGCCGAGGGGGGGGGGTGTTTCACTATTGATACTCGTAACCAATCAAAACTCGATGATGCAATTGCAATGCTTATTGATGATAATGAACTGCGTGAATCTCTTGCGAAGCAGGCTGTTTTACGCCCTATCATATCATGGACTGACTATGGTGCAGTTCTTCAAGATCGGTTTGATAATGAAGTTTGCTCTAATACTAAGCTTGAGTATGTATATTATTGGATGGACGCAACGCTTGATTTTTCAGGAAACACAGGCATTCAAAGGGTGGCACGCCAACTCGCACGGGGAATAATTTCGGAAGGTATGGCGCTTATACCCGTTAAATGGAACGAGTCAGGGTCAAGGTTTTGCCCAGTTTCTCAAGAAGAGCTTTTTCACTTTGGGAAATGGAATGGCCCCAGTGTTGATTCATGGCATACTTGGAGAGAACCAAAAGCTAGCAGAAATCGGGATTGGTTTTTTATGCCAGATTTGCCGCTTAATCGATCAACTGATGAACGCAGACATTTACTGGAGTATGTAAGAAATAATGGTTTGCGTTGTGCTGCTATTTTTTACGATGCGATTCCTTGGAAAATGCGTGATATTTATCCCGAACATTTTGCCAATGCACTCCGAGAGTATATGCTGGAATTAGGGGAATATGATCTTGTCTTACCGATTTCTAATTACTGCCGAGAGGATTTGCTTAATTTTCTAGGAAATACACTGCCACGTACAGTAGGGGTTGATGAAAGAATTAAGGCTGCCGTTTTGCCAGGGGAGTTTCCAGAAAGCTCACGTGTAACGAAGGTTTTTCCGTCGGAGGTGAATGATTCCATTACTATTTTGTCTGTGGGTACTGTTGAACCTCGTAAAAACCATGAGATATTGTTGCGTGCATTTGATTCTTTTGCAAAGAAAACTGGTAAATCGATACATCTTATCATAGCTGGTGGTGGTCATAGTATAGAGCCAGATCTCGCAACACGCGTAAGATATTTTGTTGAAAATCACCCGAATGTTACGTGGGAAGAAAGTCCAGACGATAAGAGAATACAAGAATTATATCAGATGTGTGATTTTACTGTTTATCCATCAATGGAAGAGGGTTTTGGGCTTCCGATTCTAGAAAGTCTTTGGTATGCAAAACCTTGTATTTGTGCTGATTTCGGTTCGATGAGAGAAGTGGCTGAAGATGGTGGATGCCTCATGGTGGATGTAAGAAATGTTGATACTTTGGAAGGTGCAATTCAGCGTTTAACTGAGGATATACCTTTCCGAGATTCATTGGCTAATGAAGCAATTAATCGTTCATTTAAATCTTGGCATGGTTATGCTTCAGAAGTGTTATACAGGATGGATGAAGTGATGCCAAATCAGGTGTCAACGGTAACGATAACTAAAGATGAAATTGAATCTAGGGTAAAGGCAATGCATTTGCTTATTCGTCCTAAGCTATCAATATGCATAAGTACATATAACCGTGCAGACTGGTTAGCGGTCAGTCTGAAAAACTGGGCTGGTTTGTACCCAAAAGCACTTCAAGATGTGGAGTTGCTGGTGTGTGATAATGCATCCACAGATCATACCTTGGATGTGGTGAAGCCGTATATGAGTCGATCTGATTTCTCATACCACTGTAATGAGCATAATGTGGGCATGCTTGGTAATCTGCGTAAAACGGCAAACCATTGCCGAGGAGAATATGTCTGGATACTTGGTGATGACGATCTGCTGATGCCAGGCTCTATCGAGAGAGTCATGGGGACTCTTCAGTCGCATCAAGATATTAGTTTGGTTTATTTGAATTATTCATTTACTCGAATAGAGGATGCACGCACTGTTTCTGACTTTGATGACTTTTTTAATGGTGCAACTCCTATTGTTCCTGCCGAACTGGATTTGGAAGGTCAGATTAAAGATATTTGTGCACGCAATGAAAATTTCTTTACAGCGATTTATACATTAGTTTTTAGACGAGATCATGCCATTAGAGCTTATTCACAAGATACCAGTGGGCGACCATTTTCGACAATGCTTACCTGCATACCCACTACTTATTATGTTCTTAATAACATGATGGATGAGTTTGGAGTCTGGATTGGAGAGCCGCAGTTAGTCGTTAACATGAACGTTTCCTGGATGAAATATGCGCCATTGTGGATTTTAGAGAGAATTCCAGAGGTGTATGATTTAGCTGAAGATAGAGGCGTTTCAGCAGATCAGATGGATTGTTGGAGGCTGCATACGTTGCCTGGAGTCGTACATTATTTTAAAGAGATTTTTGAAAAAGACCCTTTGAATAATGCCGACTACTTTAAAGCTGATAGAGTCTTACGTAGATTTAAGCACTTACCTGGTTTTTCAAAAATTGAACCAGAGCTTCGCGATGTTTATGAAACGGCATACTCAAAAGGGCATACTGCTGCGCTTAAGCCCGTATCAGTAGTCTTTCCTCAGAATTAATATTATGGAGAAGTTGAAATGAAAAAGATTTATACGAAAGCTAAAAAATGTCGTGTATGTTCAAGTCAAAGCATGACAAGCGTCTTGAATTTAGGCGTTCAGGCATTAACGGGGGTGTTTCCAGCCTCTGCTGAAGAAAAGATTCCTGAAGGACCTGTGGAACTCGTCTGGTGTTCAGACTGCGGATTGCTACAAATGGCGCATTCGTATGAGCCAGATGAGATGTATGGTGATAACTATGGTTATCGCTCCGGGCTTAATGCTTCCATGGTGAAGCATTTGACGAATAAAGTCAGTTATTTACAGCGGGTCGTCTCTTTGGATTCGGACAGTGTGGTGCTTGATATTGGCAGCAATGATGCCACATCATTGAAAGCATATCAGGTCGAGGGATTGCGCAAAATCGGCATTGACCCAACAGGTGGAAAGTTTAAAAAATACTATACAGATGATATTACCCTGGTTGAAGATTTCTTTTCTGCTGATGCATTCAAGAGTGTGGAGTCTCGTAAGGCTAATATTATCACTTCTATCGCGATGTTTTATGACCTGGAAGATCCCATCGCATTTGCGCGTCAGATTGAAGAAGTCTTGGATATAAACGGCGTTTGGCATTTTGAGCAGAGTTATATGCCATCCATGTTACGCACGAACTCTTACGATACTATTTGCCATGAGCATTTGGAATTTTATTCCTTAGGCGTGGTAAAACGTATTATTTCTAAAGCAAACCTTAAGATCGTTGATGTGCAAATGAATGCAATCAATGGTGGCAGCTTTGCTGTGACTGTGGCAAAGAAAAACAGCCCCCTGCCTGAAAATCATGCTGTGATTGATTGGTTGCTTGGTCAAGAGGAGTCCATGGGGCTTTCCACACCAAGACCATACCGTGATTTTGAAGAGCGTGTATTCCGTCACCGTGATGATTTGGTGCGCTTGATTCGTGCCTTGAATGAAGATGGAAAAACAGTGCTGGGTTATGGTGCATCAACAAAAGGGAATGTGATGCTACAGTTTTGTGGTTTTACGAAGGAAGATATTCCAGCTATTGCTGAAGTAAATGAGGACAAGTTTGGTTGTGTTTGCCCAGGAACGGCAATCCCTATTATTTCAGAAGCTGAAGCGCGCGCGATGGAACCGGATTATTTTATTGTGCTCCCCTGGCACTTCAAGCATGGTATTTTAGAGCGCGAAAAAGCGTTTCTTGAGCGTGGTGGAAAAATGATTTTTCCATTTCCTGAAATTGAGATTGTTTGATTTATGAGGGTTGCGCTTATTACGGGAATAACTGGCCAGGATGCTGCCTACCTTGCAGAGCTTCTGTTATCCAAAGGTTACGTTGTTTATGGTACTTATCGAAAATCGAAGTCCCCAAACTTTTGGCGTATAGCGTCTTTGGGTATTCAAGATCATCCGAATCTGCACATGATTAAATATGATTTGACAGATTTGGATGCCAGCATTCAATTGCTGGAAAAAATAAGGGCGGATGAAATTTATAATTTGGCAGCAGATAGTTCTGTTGGGGAGCCTTTCAAGAATCCCCATGAAACTATGAGGGTAAATGGTATCGGCCCCCTCAACTTGTTGGAAGCGATTCGCATTGTCGATAGTGATATTCGTTTTTTTCAAGCATCAAGTGCCGAAGTTTTTGCAAAAACATCAATCTCTCCACAGGCAGAAGATACTCCTGCTTGTCCACGCAACCCTTATGGTGCGGCAAAACTATATGCACAATGCATGGTTGATAATTATAGAGATCATTTCGGGATTCATGGATCGAATGCAATTTTGTTTAATCATGAATCTCCCTTACGTGGTTTGGAGTTTGTAACGCGAAAAATTACAAGCAGTATTGCTAAAATTAAGCTGAATAAGCTTGATGTGTTGGAATTAGGCAACATGGGAGCCAAACGAGATTGGGGCTTTGCTGGTGATTATGTAAAAGCGATGCATTTAATGCTGCAAGCAGATAAAGGCGATACATATGTGTTGGCGACCAATCGAGCGGAGACTGTCCGTGATTTTGTTTCCATGTCGTGTAGAGCTGCTGATATTACAATTGAATGGCATGGCACTGGTGTGAATGAAGTCGCCATTGATGTGTTATCAGGAAAGGAAATTGTTCGCGTTAACCCAAAATTTTATCGCCCAGTTGAAGCGAACCTGCTGGTCGGTGATGCAAAAAAGGCTGAAAGAGAATTGGGGTGGAAGGCAACCACATCTCTTGAAAAAATATGTTCATTAATGGTCGATGCGGATATACGGCAAGTTGCGGGATAATGAATGACGATTTCTCTCGCAGTTAATACAACCAGTTTGTTGTCTCCTCTAACGGGCATTGGACAATATACTTATCAGCTATGTAAACAAATGTTGAATCATCCTGATATTGAGCCTTGCTTTTTTGCTGGGGCTCAATGGTCAGACTCACTGCGTGAACAGCCTGTTCGTAGTATTGAAACTGGCAAACAAATGATGAAAACATTTATACCTGGAGCGTATCGAATCAGGGATTGGATGCAGAAGCAAGCATTTTCCAGAACGCCAGGTGGTAATGGTTTTGATATTTATCACGAACCCAACTATTTACCGCTCTCGTGTGAACATAGATTGGTGCTGACTGTGCATGATGTATCGTTTATTCGTTATCCTGATGCGCACCCAGCTGCACGTATTCGTGCGATGGAACGATTTCCGGAGGCTGTCGAAAAGGCTGATGCGATTATTACGGATTCACACTTTACGGCACGCGAATTAATAGATTGCCTGCCGGTTGATTCGGCAAAGGTGATACCGATTCATCTGGGCGTGACTTCAGCATATCACCCTCGTGTCGAACTGCAACTCACGCCTTGCTTGCAGCGTTATGGATTGGATTATCAGGGTTATATTTTGGTGGTAGGGACGCTGGAGCCGAGAAAGAACCTGAAGCTGGTGCTGGATGCTTACCACGCCATGAGCAAAAAGGTTCAAGGGCAATATTCGCTGGCAGTGATTGGCATGAAAGGTTGGGGAACGAATCAAATTAACCAAGATGTGGATGGGCTGATCCGTAGCGGACATTTGCGATTGTTGGGATATGTACCAGCAGATGATATGCCGCTATTGTATGCTGCGGCAAAACTGTTCGTTTACCCCTCTATTTATGAAGGATTTGGTTTACCGCCTTTGGAGGCGATGGCGAGCGGCGTACCTGTGATTACAACCAATAGAGCCTCGCTGCCTGAGGTGGTCGGAAGTGCCGGGGTTCAAGTGGATGCAAGCAATGCCGATGAACTACGGCAAGCTATGGGGGCAATATTGGATGATACGAACAATGCGGATATGATGATTCGGGAAGGTTTGCGGCAGGCTGAAACCTTTACATGGGAAAAGTGTGCGGCAGAAACGATTGATGTGTATAAAGGTATTCTAGGCCGTTAATCAATGAAAGTTGTTCATGTCTTTAAAACCTATTACCCTGATACTTATGGAGGGATGGAAGAAACCATCCGACAACTTTGTTTGCAAACGTCGCAACATGGGGTGGCAAATACCGTCATCACATTGAGTCAGAAGGTCAAGGAGCCCGAAACACTGGAGCGTCCTGAGTGTCGATTGGTTCGGTTTCCTGTCTCTTTTGATATCGCCTCTACGCCTTGCTCCTTTTCACTGTTTCGTGCTTTTCGAAAACTGACTTGCGATGCTGATTTAATTCACTATCACTTCCCTTGGCCTATTGCGGATTTGATGCATATTTTTGGAAGAATTCAGACACCATATACTATCACTTACCAAAGTGATATCGTTAAGCAGAAGACATTGAAACGATTTTACTCGCCACTTAAGCACAAATTTTTGGCAGGTGCCAGGTTTATTACTGTGGCTACGCCAACTTATCTGGAAAGTAGCAAGGTGCTGTCGCGGCATAAAAATCGTTGTCGTGTGATGCATCTGGGGCTGGATAAATCTTCTTACCCTGCAATCGATGATGTACGACTGAAGCATTGGAAAGATCGCTTGGGAACAGGTTTTTTTTTGTTCGTTGGGGTTTTGCGTTATTACAAAGGGCTTATTTATCTCATAAGGGCGCTTCAGGGTACAAAATTTCGCATTGTGATTGTCGGCGATGGGCCAATGAAAGAAACATTGTATGCTGAAGCTCGATTGTTAGGTGTCCAAGATCAGGTGATATTTACTGGTTTTTTATCCAATAATGACAAGGTATGCCTTTATTCTCTTTCGGCTGCTTTTATTTTTCCATCACATTTAAGATCTGAGGCGTATGGTATCAGCTTGCTGGAAGCCGCAGTATTTCAATGCTGCTTGATTTCCTGTGAAATCAGCACTGGGACATCTTATATCAATAAAGATGGTGAAACTGGGTTTGTGGTAGAGCCAGAAAACCCTGATGCGCTCCGTGGGGCAATGGAAACTGTATGCGCATCTCCAGATCAAGCCCGCGCAATGGGAAAAGCCGCACAGAAACGATTTGAAACATATTTCACTGCGGAACAAATGGGTGATACTTGTTTGGATTTATACAGGGAAGTATTGAATGATGGGAAGTGAAGCTAAATATTCTTTGGTTACAGGGGCAACAGGGTTTATTGGTAAACGCTTATGCGATAGCCTCATTGCACAAGGTTCCCCTGTGTTAGCAATGACTCGTGATGAAAGTGATGAAATATTTGAATCGAACGAATGTTTACCATGGGTTTGTAACTTTTGCGATGTAGTTGATGAAAAAAAGATGGCATCGGTTGATACTGTATTTCATCTTGCAGCCAAATCACATTCCTTAAGCCAATCAAAATCGTATAACGCTGAATATTACCGAGTCAATATAGAGGGGACGCGCAAACTTCTTGAGGCAGCCAAACAAGCTGGAGTTCGGCGCTTTGTTTTTTTCAGTAGCATCAAAGCTATGGGTGAAGGAAGCAATGAACCTATGGATGAATCATCAAAATGTGAGCCGCAAACGCCTTATGGTCGAAGCAAATTAGAAGCAGAGCATCTGGTGCTTGAAGGTGGCTACGTGCCAGAGCCGGTCGTGCTGCGCCTATCCATGGTTTATGGATCGGAAGGGAAAGGAAACATGCCGCAAATGATTAAAGCAATAGATAGAGGTTTCTTTCCTCCATTACCTGAGTTCAACAATAAGCGTTCGATGGTGCATGTGGAGGATGTAGTGCAAGCTGCGATACTGGCGGCTGAAAAAACGCAAGCGATCGGGCAAACTTATATTGTTACCGATGGGCAAGCCTATTCAACTCGACAAATATACGAATGGATATCTGATGCACTGGGAAAGCGTATTCCCGCTTGGCACATACCTATTTGGCTACTGGATGTTATGGCGAAAGTGGGCGATGGAATCTGTGCCTTACGCGGACGCCGTTTTAAGTTTGATTCTGATGCCTTGAGCAAAATTAGGGGGTCAGCGTGGTATTCATCAGAAAAAATAAGATGGGATATTGGATTTAAGGAAGAACACCATCTGCGTGAATCGCTGTCTGATATTGTCCGTCGACTATGATTCTGTTCCCGCTTACCTTTACTATGGTGGTGGGCACCTGCCTATGGCTGGTTTGTTTCAAGTACAGTGGGTGATGGTGATTTACGCGGCATTGAGCGGGATTAGAGAGAATATATGCTGGATAGAATTAAATTCTAAGTGAATTAGCTAAAGGAATTTAGAATCGTAGAACTCACATTGAGCGGGTGCTATTCATAAGAAATCTGTAACTATTCAGCATAATAGTTCTTGACTCACATTGAGCGGGTATATTCTTAATTTTAAATAATTATTTATCCAATAAAA
>CAZDLV010000031.1:0-14795 GCA_964506345.1 uncultured Rhodobacterales bacterium
TCGGCGTCGGGCAGCCGACGCTGCTGATCGGCGGGCTGACGGTTGGCGGAAGTGCGACGTAGCGAAACGCGTTGCATAGGGTTGCAGGCGGTGCCATGAAGGGGGGATGCAAGCCCTCGACATCCTCGCGAGCGAATACGGGATGCTGGCCCTCGGGCTGGCCTTTGCGATCATGCTGTTTGCCGGGTTTACCAAAGGGGCGGTCGGGTTTGCCCTGCCGATGATTTCGATCAGCGGCATCGGGTCGTTTCTGCCCGCCGAGGTGGCGATAGCGGCGCTGATACTGCCGTCGCTGGTGACCAACATCTGGCAATCCTTGCGTAACGGCGTTGGCGAGGCGTGGGAAACCATCCGCAAATACTGGCGGCTGAACGCGGTGTTGCTAGTGTCGATTTACGGTTTCGCGCAGCTTGTGACCTATGTGCCGGACCGGATTCTGTTCATCACGCTGGGCATTGGCGTCAGCGCGTTCACGGCCATCCAGATCAGCGGCTGGATCCCGCATATCACGCCGCGTGCCGCAAAACGGATCGAACCGGCGGTGGGGCTGGTTTCCGGTTTTTTCGGCGGGTTTTCCGGCGTCTGGGGGCCGCCGATCATCGTTTTTCTGCTGTCCCAGCACATCCCGAAACGCGAAATCGTGCGGGCGCAGGGGATATCGTTCATGGTCGGGTCAATCGTATTGTCCGGCGCGCATGTGCAATCGGGGCTGCTGGGGCCGGTGACCTTGCCGTTGTCGGCGTGGATGGTGATTCCGGCGGTGATCGGCATGGGGGTCGGCACCCGGGTTCAGGACCGGCTGGATCAGGAAAAATTCCGCAAGCTTACCTTGCTGGTGCTGATGCTTGCCGGGCTTAACCTGATGCGGCGCGGGCTATTCGGTTAGCACAACACCCGAGCGGCGCGGGTCGCCGGCGGCCCCGAAACCGCCGCGCGCCGTATGTCCGGCCGCGTGGACACCGCCGAAAAACATGGTTTGGCGCGGCCACGCATTCGCCTGCGGGAAGGCCCGCAACAGAGCGTCGCGACGGGCGGCGGTGCCGGTATCCTCGAAATCCAGAACCTGTGCTGTATCGGGTTCGACGTGCAGGCGCGGCGCGGCGATCGCCTGTTCCAGCGTTTTCCGCCGGTCGATCAGCCCCAGCGCCACCTGCGCCAGCGCCGAGCGGATCCGGTTGGAGCCGCCCGACCCCAGCATGGTCAAACCGTCGTCGTCGCGCAGTGCCATCGGACACATCATGGACGCCAGCCGGCTATCGGTGTGCCACGAGTTCGGGCCATCGGGAACCAGATCGTCCTCGCCCAGCATGTTGTTGGCCATGATGCCGGTGCCGGGCACGATACAGCCGCAACCCTCGCCGTTGGAAAGAGTGAAGGCCGCGCCTGTTCCGTGCGCATCGACAACCGAAATATGTGTGGTGCCGCGCGTCGCCGCCTGATGTCCGCGCAACGTCCGGCGCAGGTCGTCGATCAACGCCGGTTCCAGCAGGATATCGGCACCGAGCGCCGGATGGTGGTCCAGATCGCGGTCTTTGCGGATTTGCGCCACCTCGAACAGACAACGGGCCAGCAAGGTATCATCCGCAGCAGGCGGCAGGGCCTGCAATACCAGTGCGATTTGCACACCGCCAAGGCCCGGCGAAGGGTTGAGCGCCACCGCGACACCCCCGCGCGTCAGGGCCAGCGGTTCGCGCCAGATCGGGCGGTAGGCCTGCAAATCCTGTGTCGTCAGGTGGCTGCCGTCCAGTGACAACACCGCCTGCGCCACCTCGCCCTCGGTCGTGAAACGCGGGCCTTCCAGGGCCATAACCTCGAACACATCGGCCATATCGGGGTTTTTCAACACGTCCCCCGCCCGCAACATACCGTCATCTTTGCCATACAGGGCGCGCGCCGCCGGTGTGCTTTGGAATATCGGGGCGACATAGCCCAGAACCTCGGCCTGAAACGGTGTTATCGTGGCACCTGCGCGTGCGACCGCTGCCGCCTGCGCGACCAGTTCCGGCATCGGAATGCGGCCAAAGCGGTCGTGCGCCGCGAATATCCCCGGAATCAGGCCCGGGGTGGCGATGGTGCCGGCGCCGCAATGGAATGTCTGGCAGGTTTCGCCGAAATCCACCTCGACCGAACGCAGATCGGTTTCGGTGACAGCGCGTTTGACCTTGGGTGTCTGGACAAATGCGTCGAGCAGTTGTGCGCGCCCGTCCGGCTGCGCGACCATAAGGAAACCGCCAGCCAGCGGCGAGGCCAGAACCGGTTCGGCGATGCAGGCCATAAACGCACCGGCAATTGCGGCATCCACGGCGGTGCCGCCCGCCCGCAACACCTCGGCGGCGGCCTGTGTGGTCAGGTGGTGGCCGGATGAAACGGCGAAGTTGCCCATGCTGTACCCGCAAATAAAAGACGCCGCCCTTTTCAGGACGGCGTCGGGGTTTTGTCAAGCGTTTACCGCCTATTTTGCCTTGATGGCCACGGCCAGAACCTCGTCGTCAACGTAGGGTTCGTACTGGGCGAAGTTTTCGGCGAACATGGTGGCAAGCTTGGCCGCCTGCGCGTCATACGCAGCCGGGTCGGCCCATGTGCTGCGCGGATCAAGCAGGCTTGCATCAACACCCTCCGCAGCCACAGGCACGTCGAACCCGAAGTTTTCGTCCGTGCGGAATTCGGCACCGGTCATGGTCCCGTCAAGGACAGCGCCCAGCAACGCGCGCGTGGCCTTGATCGGCATGCGTGATCCACCCTTGCCGTCCGGCCCGCCGGTCCAGCCGGTATTGACCAGCCAGCAATGCGCGCCGGTTTCGGCAATTTTCCGGCGCAGTAGGTTGCCGTATGCCTCGGGCCGGCGCGGCATGAACGGCGCACCGAAACAGGTGGAAAATGTCGGGATCGGCTCGGTCACGCCTTTTTCTGTGCCCGGAACCTTGGCGGTGAAGCCGGACATGAAGTGATACATGGCCTGCGCCGGTGTCAGACGTGCGATCGGCGGCAACACCCCGAAAGCGTCGCAGGTCAGCATGATGACGTTTTTCGGAATACCCCCGCGCGAGGTTTCCGACGCGTTGGAGATATATTCCAGCGGATAGGCGCAGCGCATGTTCGGCGTCAGGCTGTCATCGGCAAAATCCAGTTCGCGGGTGTAGGGATCGTAAACCATGTTTTCGATCACCGTGGCGAATTTCGTGGTCGTGCCATAGATTTCCGGCTCGGCTTCTTTGCTTAGGTTGATGGTCTTGGCGTAGCAGCCGCCTTCGAAGTTGAAAACGCCGGTATCGGACCAGCCGTGTTCGTCGTCGCCGATCAGGATGCGCGACGGATCGGCCGACAGGGTGGTTTTACCGGTGCCGGACAGGCCGAAGAACACCGCCGCGTCGTCGGGATCCCCGATGGCGTGGTTGGCCGAACAATGCATGGCCATAACGTCTTTGCCCGGCAGGATGTAGTTCAGAACCGAGAAAACACCTTTCTTGATTTCACCGGCATACGAGGTGTCACCGATAAGGATCAGTTTTTTCTCGAACGAGATGGCAACAACGGTTTCACTGCGACATCCGTGGCGCGCGGGGTCGGCCTTGAATGACGGGCAGTTGATGATGGTGAAATCGGCTTCGAAGTTTTCCAGCTCGGCCGGCTCGGGGCGGCGCAGCATGTGATGGATAAACAGCGAATGCCATGCCAGTTCGGTGATGACGCGAACATTCAGGCGGTAGGCCGGGTCGGCCCCGCCGAACAGGTCATTGACGAAAACTTCGCGACCGTTCAGGTGCGCCAGCATGTCGGCATGCAACCGGTCGAAGGCATCCGGGGCCATCGGTTTGTTGTTTTCCCACCAGATGGAATCCTCGACCGAGGGTTCGCGAACGACGAATTTGTCGTTGGGCGACCGTCCTGTGTGCTTGCCGGTGGACACCAGAAAGGTGCCTCCGTTACCGATTTCGCCTTCGCCGCGGGTTACCGCCTCTTGCAGAAGTGCCGCGAGTTGCAGATTGTAGTGGGCAGTTTTGACACCTGAAATACCTGTCTTTTCCAGCGTCTGCGCCGGGTTGACCTTGCCGGTTTCCATGATTGTGCGATCCTTAAAACACGAGGGCAGTGCAGTGCCATGACCGAACCCTCAAAATATAAAGATATTGCCGCAAATTCGGGGGGGCCAATCCCGACACCAAAACCAGCACCAAATTGCTGATTCTACCGCGCAGCAACGAACGCCCCCCCTATAGCATGACAAATTTATGAATCCACCCTCGGCAATGGGCCGTTTTGGCGCAGTGCAGCATTTTCCTGCTAATTTCCTGCAAAAAGCGAAAGGATAGTTGCAACGTCCATTGCATTCCGTAATGATGCCCCGAGGCGATTTTTCCGCAGGGGGGCAAGATGGCGACTATCGTGCTGGTTGATGATGACCGGAACATCCTGACATCGGTTTCCATGGCGCTGGAGGCCGAAGGTTTCACTGTTGTGACATTTTCCGACGGGGTTTCCGCACTGTCGGCCCTGTTGAACAGCCATCACGACCTCGGGGTGTTCGATATCAAGATGCCGCGTATGGACGGGATGGAACTGCTGCGGCGTCTGCGGCAATCATCCGATATGCCGGTGATTTTCCTGACGTCCAAGGATGACGAGATCGACGAGGTTCTGGGCCTGCGCATGGGGGCTGACGATTATATGCGCAAGCCGTTTTCGCAACGCTTGCTGATCGAACGGATCAAGGCGATTTTGCGCCGCAAGGATGCCGCCGCACTGGCCGCCGACACCAACCGCGCGCCCGAGGATGTAGCGTTTACCACCGGTAGCCTGTCAATGGACCCGCTCCGCCACAAGGTCACCTGGAAAGGGCATGATGTTGCGCTGACCGTCACCGAGTTCATGATACTGCAAGCCCTGGCAACGCGGCCGGACGTGGTCAAAAGCCGCGACCAGCTTATGGATATTGCCTATGACGACCAGGTTTATGTGGACGACCGCACCATAGACAGCCATATCAAACGCCTGCGCAAGAAATTCCGCGCGCATGACAGCGATTTCGCGTCGATCGAAACCCTTTACGGGGTCGGCTACAGATTTATAGAGGCCTGATGGCCCGTCTCGCGAAATCCCCTTCCGGACCGGAACCGCCCGACAGCCTGCGGGCAGAACTGGGTGATCTGCTCAAGCGGTCGAAATCGCCGCTGACACGCAAAATTATCGCTTTCAACCTTGTGGCCCTCAGTTTGCTGGTCACCGGCATCCTCTATCTGAACCAGACGCGCGAAAGCCTTATTTCGCTGCGGAAACGCACGTTGGCGGCTGAAACCACCATGATAACCATGTCGCTTGCGCAAAACCTGAATATGCAAGGAAAACTGGACGTCGGCACCACGCATATTTTCACGACCATGAACGCGCTGGCCGCGCCCGCCAACGCGCGCGCCGAACTGTTTTCCGCCGACGGCCAGCTGCTGTCGAAACCGGGGAGCGGACATTCCGAGGCCTTGTACCCGGTGACAATTACGGTTGAACGGCAGCAAAACACTGTCACAGATATTGTTGACGGCGCCACCCAACGCATTTTGGCATTGCTCGGGCTTGACACCTTGCAGGACGGGACCGGGCACTACGACCATGCAAATGATGCCGGAATTGCGCGGCAGGTCATCGAAACCCGCCAGAGCATCCTGAATACGGTCAAAAACCATGCCGACCAGTTGATCCTGTCGGCCGGCGCGCCGGTTCTGATCGACGGCAAAGTGGCAGGGGTAGTCGTGCTGTCAACCTATGGCGGCGAAATCGACGGTTATCTGCGCGGCGAGCGCCGGCAGATCCTCCAGATGTTCTTTCTGGCGTTTCTGATTTCCGTCAGTCTGTCGATCCTGCTGGCCAACACCATAGGCCGCCCGTTGCGGGATCTGGCCGAAGCGGCGCGCAGGGGGGCCGTGGGCAAAGGCGGGCGGATGGGATCAACCCGTATCGTTATTCCGGACATGACTGCGCGCCCCGATGAAATCGGCGAGTTGTCGCGCCAGTTACGCAATATGACCACCGCGCTTTACGAACGGATCGAGGCGAACGAGGCCTTTGCCGCCGACGTCGCGCATGAAATCAAGAACCCGCTGACCTCGCTCGGTTCGGCGGTTGAAAGCCTGTCGTATGTCAAGGACCCCGCCGCGCAGGAAAAACTGCTGGCGATTATCCGGGACGACGTTCGCCGCATGGACCGGCTGGTGACGGATATTTCGAACGCCTCGCGACTGGATGCGGAACTGGCCACCCGCGACATGCAAACCTTCGACCTGTGCAAACTGGTGCAAAATGTAGCGCAACACCAGCAAACGCTGGCTGCGCAAAAGGGCATTCGTTTTGTTGTCACCGTGCCGGACAAAGCCATCCGGTTCGTCGGGTTCGAAAGCCGTCTGGCGCAGGTTCTGGTCAACCTGATTTCCAACGCGGTTTCCTTTGTCCCCGACGGCGGCAGCATCACCGTGTCGGTCATATCCGGCCGCAAACAAATACGGATCGTGGTCGAGGATACCGGTCCCGGCATTCCCGAAGACAATCTGCAAGACATCTTTCGCCGTTTCTATTCCAGCCGGCCGTCGCAGGAATTCGGAAACAATTCCGGCCTCGGGCTGGCTATCTGCAAACAGATAGTCGAGGCACATGGCGGCGTTATCCGCGCCGAGAACGTAACGATTCCCGGTTCGGACAAATCGGGCGGCGCGCGTTTTATCGTTGAACTGCCGCTGTGACGGTGGCGCAAAATATCCTGCATGGCTCTTGCGTGGCGGTCGGGGATGCGGGGGTGCTGATACTGGGGGCGTCCGGCAGCGGAAAATCGGGGCTGGCGATCCGCATGATCGCGCGCGGCGCGGCGCTGGTCGCCGATGACCGGGTCGTGGTGTCGCGCGATGCCGGCACACTGGTTGCGGGGTGCCCCGAAAGCATCGCGGGAATGATCGAGGCGCGCAACCTCGGCATACTGAATGCCCCGGCACAGGCCACAGCGCGCATCGAGGTCGTCGTCGATCTGGACCAGCCGGAGCCAGACCGATTGCCACAGCGGCGCACAATCGCGTTATCCGGTGTTGAGGTTGATCTGGTTTTTGGCAAAGATACACCGAACCTGGCTGACGCCTTGATGTTGCTTCTTCGAAATGGCCGCTATGCCTGAGGAAATGGAAAACCGGTTGTTACTTGTCACAGGCCCTGCCGGTGCCGGGCGCAGCACGGCCATCCACGCGCTGGAGGATCTGGGTTATGAAGCCATCGACAACCTGCCGCTGGGCTTGCTGGCGCGCCTGCTGAACGGCGAGGCGCTGGAACGGCCATTGGCAATCGGTATCGACACGCGCACACGCGGATTTGCCACACAGGCGTTGCTTGAGCTGGTGCGCGACAACCCGCTTCATTCGCCCGAACTGGTTTTTCTGGACTGCAACGAAGAAACATTGCTGCGCCGTTTCAGCGAAACCCGCCGCCGACATCCGCTGGCACCGTCGGAAACGCCGATCATCGGCATTCGGCGGGACAAGGATTTGCTGGGCAGCCTGCCGGAATTCGCGGATTTTCTGATCGACACGTCGGATTTGTCGCCGCACGATTTGAAAGCCGAAATCGGCAGCCTGTTCAAAACCGGCCATTCCGAAGTTTTGTCGCTATCGCTCCAGTCGTTTTCCTATAAACGCGGCACACCGCGCGGCGTCGATATGGTGATCGACTGCCGGTTTCTGGCCAACCCGCACTGGGTGCCGGAATTGCGGGGAAAAACCGGGCTGGACGCGGCCGTCGCCGACTATGTCAGGGCGGACCCGCTGTTTGCGCCGTTTTTCGAACAGTTGTGTGAAATGTGCAATCTGCTGTTGCCGGCCTACCGGAAAGAGGGCAAAGCGTATTTTTCAATCGGGCTGGGATGTTCCGGCGGCAAACACCGGTCTGTCTGTGTCACCGAGACGCTGGCGAATCAGCTTGCGAACACTGGCTGGCAGGTGTCTATTCGCCATCGTGAACTGGAACGGCGTATTTTGGCCGGCGAATCGCCGGAGGGGATAAAAACCACATGATCGGCATTGTGATTGTTGCACATGGCGGACTGGCGCGCGAATACCTCGCGGCGCTGGAGCATGTCGTTGGCAAACAGTCCGGCATCACCTCGGTCGCCATCAATGCCGAGTGCGACCGCGCCGAAAAGCAGCAGGAAATCAACGTGGCCGTTCGCGACGTCGATACCGGCGAAGGCGTTGTGGTCGTGACCGACATGTTTGGCGGCACACCGTCAAATCTGGCTGTAAACGCCTGCAACGCATCCAATCGTGCCGTGATTTACGGGGCCAACCTGCCGCTGTTGGTCAAACTGGCCAAGGCCAGAAATACAGGGTTGAAAAATGCCGTGGACATGGCGCTGAAGGCGGGGCACAAATATCTGAATTGCACCGAAAAACCCATCATGAGCGCATAAGGACCCCGGCATGAAAGTCCAAATCAGGAATGAAAAGGGCCTGCATGCCCGCGCCTCGGCCAAGTTTGTCGAAACGGTCGAAAAGTTCGATGCAACCGCCGAGGTAACCCGCGAGGGCATGAGCACGTCGGGTGACAGTATCATGGGGTTGATGATGCTGGCCGCAGCGCGCGGAACCTGTATCGACATCAAAACCGAAGGGCCGGAGGCAGACGCATTGGCCGAAGCCCTCGAAGCCTTGATCGACGATTTTTTCGGCGAAGGAAAATAGGCGCCGCCTGCCCGCCACAGTCAGACGTCGAAACCCGCTTCGCGCATCAGCCGGTTGGAATTGGTTTCGATCACATCCTCGATTTTCGCCAGAAACGGACGCAGCTCCATGCCTGCCTCGACAGGTTCGAGAAATTCGAGAATCGCGGTCCCGGGCTTGCGCACCGGACTGTGGCGCGCCCAGAATACACCGCAGTTGGTGGCGACAGGGACGCAAGTTTGTTTCATCTCGGTATACAAAATGCCGGCCCCGACCTTGTAGGGGGCCTTTACCCCCGGCAAAACGCGGGTGCCTTGCGGGAAAATCACGGTTTGCCCGTCGTGGTGTTTATCCGCCTTGATATGATCAACCATCTGCTTGATCGCCCCGCCTTTTTTACCACGCGCAACCGGCGGACAGCCGATACGCCAGCCGTAAACCCCGATCACCGGCGCCCACAGCAGTTCGCGTTTCATGATGAATTTCACGCGCGGCAGCTTGTAGGCAAGCATCAGAATATCCATAAAAGACATATGCTTGGAGCAAATCAGGACTTCGCCTGTTGGCACCTCGCCGCGAAATTCCACCCGCAGGTTACAGGTCACGCGGAACATCCAGAACGAAAAGCCGCAGTACTTGCGGATAACCCAGAACGCCCCCTCGCGGGACCACAACGCGATCGGCAAACAGGCGACGCCCCAGACCAGCAGGGACAGATACATTATCATATTGGCGAATTGCGAACGGATCAGCAGCATGGCAGACACCTGAAAAAACAACGGTTACACCGGTTTAGACAGCCAAAGGAAAAAACACAACATGGGCAAAAACATGTAGAATACTTGGAAAGCGGCGCTTGCGAGGCTAAAACTAGGTATAGATTTGATTCGCTTGCGGCGGATAACCTATTTGTTGGGGAAATTCATGCGTATAACCTGCCCGTCTTGTGGTGCACAATATGACGTAGACGACAATGATATTTCGTTTGCCGGTCAGGATGTGCAGTGCAGCGAATGCCTGAAGGTCTGGGTCCAGCGGCGGGATGGCTCGATCGAGGAAACGGACGGCGATTCTGCGCCGGCAACCGCCGAAACCGCAACAGAAAAAATGGCCGCGCAGGTCGAGGCCAACCCGCCCGCCGAAGTAGAGACCGCAATACCCGATGGCGCCGATTCGCCGTTTTACGTTTATGATGACTCCGGCCTGAGTTTTGTTGACGAAATCATCGCGGCCGAGACCGGTGCGGATACAGAAAAGCCGGATTTGGAGGATGACACGCGGCAAAACGGCGACGTGGATCCGGCCATGCCACCTGTGCAGGACCCGCCGGCGACGCATGGCGACGTGCCGATACAAGATGTCGGCGGATCCCCCTACCCGTGGGAGGAAATCGCCGAGGCCGAAAATGCTGCATCAGCGGACAACACCGACGCCGAATCGGACGCCGAGAGCGTCGAGGGCGTTGCCGCCCCGTCGTCAAGCGAAACGCCGGAACTTTTGCCGGACACGCCGGCGCAAATCGATATTCCGGAATCAGCGCTGAAACTGGTCGAAGATGTAGACGAACAGGCACTCGAGGAACTGATAGCCGATCCCGGGCTGGACGAGGACGATAAATTCGACGAACAAGCCTTGTTAAAAGCCTTCCGCTCGCAAATTGAAGTCGAGGAAAAACTGGCGGCCTCGCCCTCGCAGGTCGAGGAAATCGACGAAATCCCCGAGGAACTGATCGGCAAGCGCGCCCGCGTTCCCGACATCGACGCAATCAAGGAATCCGTGCGCTGGAACGGGTCCGGCCTGTCGGACGAGGCGATGATTATGCTGAAACCCCGTCGTTATTTCCGACGCGGTTTTATCCTCAGCATGGTTCTTTTCACCATCGCGGCCGCCGTTTACGTTCTGAATGCGCAAATCGCAACGCTCGTTCCGGCTGCGGCGCCGGCGCTGGATATTTATGTCGGTCTCGTTGATATAGTGCGCACGGTCGCCGCCAAAATCGGCAATCTGGTGATCGACTGGACAAAACAGGGGTTTGACTGGGTGATGGCCAAAGTGAACGGTTAGGGCGGTGACCTAAAACCGGTCCAGCAACCGTTTCAGGTAATCGCGCTCGGACTCGGGGCGGCTTTGCTCGCCGGTGCGGCGACGGATTTCATCCAATAGCTGTTGCACCCGCCCGCCGACATCCGGCCCCGGCACCAGCGAATCCCCTGATTCCGCCCCGCCGGATCCCCCGATCGCACGACCAAGCGGGTCCAGTGTGCCTTGCGGGTTTTGCCCTGCCCCGTTGTCGCCGCGGGTGATTTGCAGGTTTTGCAACATCCGCCCCAATTGTTCCAGCAACTGCCGGGCCTCGGCTGTGCGCCCGTCCTGCATCAACTGTTGCAGGCGGTCCAGCATTTGCTGGATTGCCTTGCCGTCCAGCATTTGCGTATCGCCCTGCTGCGCCTGTTGTTGCCCGCCGTTTTTTTGCGCATCAAGGGCGAGTTGGCGCAAAAAATCGGCGGTGGCGCGTCGCAGGTCTTCGGCCAGTTTTTGCAATTCACTGTCGGGCGCGTTTCTGTCCAGCGCGTCGGACAGGCGCTGTTGCGCCCGCGACAAACGGGCGCGCGCCCCCGCCGTGGCACCGTCTTCGATCCGCGCGGCAGCGTCCCACAGCATTGCGGCGAAACGGGTGCGCACGGTCGTGTCCAGCCCCCGCGCCACGGCATCGGCGTATTGCCGGACAACCGATCGAACAACAAGATATGCCCCCGCCGACAGGCCAAGATCGGCAGGGCGATAGGTCACGGCCCGCAAGACCCGCAGTATCCGCCGGTCATTTTGCGGCGACCACAACAACGCCTGCCTCTGTTCTATGATCGCCGCCGCAAGCGGATTTGCGAATGCCCGCCCCGGCAAGGTGGTTCGCATAACCGCAGGATCGCTGCGCTGGCCAGCGCCATCGACCACACTGACCGAGATGGAAACCGGCAAACCCGCCCACGGATGCCGTGCCAGACTTGCGCGCAACTTTGCCGTGACTTCTGCGGTCGAGCCGGAAAACGGCATCGGAAGGTCCAGAACAATCGGGGCAACCGGAACCGGATCGGGGGCCAACCCGAAACGCCGGTCAACCCGGTCGAGATCAAGCGTTATGACCGCCTGCCCCGACACGACACCGTAATCGTCGCTGGCCGTGACCGGCAATTCCATGTCACCCGCAGCATCGGCAGCGGGCGCCGCCGTGATCCTGACGGAGGGCGGCGTATCGGCAAGAACATCGACACGCCAGCGTGCCAACGTCTGGCGACCACGCAAAATGGCCACCTCGCCTGACCGGTTCAACATGAATTCAGCACCCGCCAGCCCCTCGGTTTCGCGGGTCAGTCGCGTGTTGTTTCCCGAAACTGTTTCGGACACCCCTGCCGATTTCCCCCCCGTTACGTCCATCCCGTATACCCGCACCACGATTTTCGCCCCTTGCGGCACCTGTAGACGTTGTGGCGTATCGGAACCGCGCAAATATACCGTCGGGCGGGCGGTATATTCCGGCGGGGTTATCCAGACCTCGAAACTTGTGCCGGGCGCCCCGGCGGTATCCTGCGGCCCGATGATCCGCACAAGACCGCCGTCAAAACCGCCCGAGGAAAAAACCACGGCGCTAAGCGCAAGAACCAGTGCCATCAGCCGCAATCCCCAACGGTCGCGCGCAGCAAGGCGCAAATCCGGTGGGGGCACTGCGCCGGTCATCGCCGCCTTGGCCATACGGATCCGGTGATGCGCCCACAGGGCACGGGTCAGCGGGTCATTGTCGCCCTGCACTGCGGTATCGCGCAACGCCGAAAGCGGTCGTCCGGTTATATTACGGTCGAGCCGCTCGATGGCGGCCGCGCGGTCGGGGATGTCCAGTCGTCGCAATCCGGTATAAAACAGCACGGCCCCCGCCGCGACAGCAATACCGAGGATCGTACGCGCCGCAATGACGGGAAGAAACAGAAAGCCGCCAAACGCGGCAAAGGCATAAGTTGCCAGCAGCAGCGTCGCCAGCGGCCAGAATGCCCGCGCCATACGTTCCAGCAACAGCGCCACAAAAGACAGTGCGATCCTGCCGCGTAGCCGCCGTAACACGGCGTAATATCGCTTGTGCGTTTTCTGCATCCCGTCCGCGAAGCCCCCGATTGTGGCCGGATCATGCCACCTGGTCTATCCAGTCAGGGACTATATCGCGGTCAATGATTTCTTCATAGGTCGGACGGGCGCGGACCACGGCGAATTGATCGCCGCTGACCAGAACCTCGGGGATCAGCGGGCGCGTGTTGTATTCGCTGGCCATGACCGCACCGTAAGCCCCGGCGGAACGGAAAGCGACCAGATCGCCCGCATCCAGATGCGGCAAATCGCGCTGCTTGGCAAAGGTATCGCCGGTTTCGCAGACGGGGCCGACGATATCTATCGGCCCCTGAACCACGGCGGCGGCGGGTTCGATCACCGGCACAATATCGTGGTGGGCTTCGTACATGGCGGGGCGGATCAGGTCGTTCATGGCCGCATCCACGATCAGGAAATCGCGGCCCTCGCCCTGTTTGCGATAAATGACGCCGGTCACCAGCAGGCCGGCATTTCCGGCAATCAGGCGGCCCGGTTCGATTTCGATCTCGCACCCCAGATGGCCGACAGTGCGCCGTATTACCTCGCCGTATTCCATCGGTAGCGGCGGGGCCTCGTTCGAGCGGGTATAGGGAATGCCCAGCCCGCCGCCGAGATCGAGGCGGCGGATGTCGTGCCCGTCGCCGCGCAGGGTTTCGGTCAGTTCGGCAACCTTGGTGAAGGCGGCCTCGTAGGGCGCCAGATCGGTAAGCTGGCTGCCGATATGCACGTCGATACCGACAACCTCGATCCCCTCCATCGCGGCGGCTTCGGCATAGACGGCGCGGGCCTTGCTGATCGGGATGCCGAATTTGTTCTCGGATTTTCCGGTGGCGATCTTGGCGTGGGTTTTGGCGTCCACGTCGGGGTTGACCCGCACGGCGATCGGGGCGACGAGGCCGAGCGACAGCGCCACCTCGTTCAGCACCCGCAACTCCGGTTCGCTTTCGACGTTGAACTGGCGAATGCCGCCGGTCAGGGCCGTTGCCATTTCATCGCGGGTTTTGCCGACGCCGGAAAAAACAATGCGGTCGCCGGGGACGCCGGCGGCGATGGCGCGGGCATACTCGCCACCGGACACCACATCCATACCGGCCCCGAGATCGGCCAAAATGCGCAGAACAGCCATGTTGGAATTGGCCTTCATGGCATAGCAGATCAGGTGGTCCATACCGGCCAGAGCCTCGTCAAATACCTGATAGTGGCGCCGGAACGTGGCGCTGGAGTAGACATAAAACGGCGTGCCGACGCTGGCCGCAATTTCTGGCAAGGCAACATCTTCGGCGTGCAACACGCCCTTGCGATAAATAAAGTGGTCCACCGGACGCTCCGTTTTGTCAAAACTGGGCCGGATATAACGGCAAAACCGGCCGCGCGCCAAGTGCGAAAGCGCGCAGACCCGCTAATCAATCTGGATGGAATACACCGACCAGACCCACCAGTCGTCGTTCATATCGGCCAGATCAATCCGTTGCGCGCGCGGGAAAACCAGCTGGATCGGCCCGAAATCCCCGATAGCAAACGGGATCCCGTCGCGTTTCAGGGCAAGGACCGCGCCGAGTTTTTCGGCCTCGTCAATCGGGATTTCCACGCCGTAGCCGTCCAGCGCCCGAAAGGTGGCGATTTTCCCTTCGGCGCCGGCGATCCGCAAAACATCCGACAACAGCGGACCTTCGAACGCAGATACCGTGCCGCCTTTGGGGAAATCGGCGTTAAGCGTGGTCTGGGGCAGCGCCTGCAATGCCGCCACATCGAATTGCGTGGCCTTGTCGAAAGACACGTCGTTATAGGAAAAGAATTTGTCCACATCCGGCGCGCTGCCCGCCCGCGTTGGCAAGGCGATGTTTCCGGTTATGGTCAAGATAACCGTGCCGCGAAATTCACCTTCGCGCCATACATGCTGGGCCACCGACGGAACGGTTAACAAGCTGAAAAATATCGTAAAAAACGCAATCGAAAAGGGTTTCATAAGGTGCCTCCTGTAAT
>CAZDLV010000032.1:0-14466 GCA_964506345.1 uncultured Rhodobacterales bacterium
AACAATATGTTGTTTGAATTTTCGTCGGGGTGTCAAAACCACTAAACCGGTTTAGTGGTTTCGACACGAGGTATATTTTGTCTCTGACAAGACCGTGCAGGGCGAATATTTGCTGACTGTAGCGGCGTTCGGCAATAATTCTGGAATTACGGCCGGATTCCGGCTAGACTGCCCGCCAATACCGGCAAGATCCGAAAACGGGCGAAGCCGGATAACAGGCAAAACATGGGCGGGCAGCATCTCATGACAGAAATGGCGTATGGCGCGGTGGTTTCCGCCTCGGGCGAGCCGGTGGTTTCCAGATGGTGGCGCACGGTTGACCGTGTGTCGCTGGCGGCGGTGCTGGGCCTGTTTCTGATCGGGATTTTGCTGGGGCTTGCGGCCTCGCCCCCTCTGGCCGAACGCAACGGGCTTGGCACATTCTATTATGTCACGCGGCAGGCGGTTTTCGGCGGCGCGGCGCTGGCGGGAATGGTGTTTTTGTCGATGCAGTCGCCGGTGACGGTGCGACGGCTGGCGGTGCTGGGGTTCTTTGGCGTGTTTTTATCCCTGGTGTTGTTGCCGTGGCTGGGGACGGATTACGGCAAGGGGGCGGTGCGCTGGTATTCGCTGGGCTTTGCCTCGCTTCAACCGTCGGAGTTTCTGAAACCGACCTTCGTTTTGTTCGCGGCATGGCTGATGTCGGCCAGTTCCGATCTGGAAGGGCCGCCGGGCAAGGTTTTGTCGTTCGGCATTGCTGTGACGCTGGCGCTGATACTGGCACTGCAACCGGATTTCGGGCAGGCGCTGCTGATTCTGGCAAGCTGGGGGTTGATGTATTTCGTCGCCGGCGCACCGATAACCTTGCTGGTCGGTCTGGCCGGTTCCGTCGCCGGAGCAGGGGCGATTGCCTATAATGCCTCGCCACATTTCGCCAGCCGGATTGACGGGTTTCTGAACCCCGATCTGGATCCGCGCACGCAACTGGGCTTTGCCACCAACGCGATCCGCGAGGGCGGAATTTTCGGCGTTGGCGTCGGTGAAGGCTCGGTCAAGTGGTCCCTGCCCGATGCCCACACCGATTTCATCATTGCCGTTGCCGCCGAAGAATACGGGCTGGTGCTGGTGTTCCTGATAATTGCGCTGTTCCTGACGATCACCGTGCGCTCGATCCTGCGTCTGCTGCGCGAGCGTGATCCGTTTGTGCGCCTTGCCGGTGTCGGTCTGGCCGCGACCCTGTCGATGCAGGCGCTGATCAATCTGGGCGTGGCGGTGCGGTTGCTGCCGGCCAAGGGGATGACCCTGCCGTTTGTCAGCTACGGCGGATCGTCCCTGCTGGCGGCGGGAATGATGCTGGGGTTTTTGCTGGCACTGACACGCAAGCGGCCGCAACACGACATGGGCGAAATTCTGGAAAAGGCGCAAGACCATGAATAGAAAACCGCTTCTGGTGATCGCGGCCGGCGGGACCGGCGGGCATATGTTTCCGGCGCAGGCCCTGGCCGAGGAGATGCTGGCGCGCGGCTGGCGGGTGAAGCTGTCCACCGATGTGCGCGGCAACCGCTATTCCAGCAATTTCCCGCAAGAGGTGGAGCGCGAGGTCGTGTCCTCGGCCACGCCGTCGCGCGGGGGGATTCTGGCGAAACTGCTGTTGCCGTTCCGTATTGCAGCGGGGGTGTTCAGCGCGTGGCGCTCCATGCGGCGCGACCGGCCCTCGGTGGTTGTGGGCTTTGGCGGCTATCCGTCGATTCCGGCGATGACGGCGGCCTATCTGTTGCGTTTGCCGCGTATGGTGCATGAACAGAACGGCGTGCTGGGGCGGGTGAACCAGCCGTTTGCGACGCGGGTGGATGCGGTGGCCTGCTCGGTCTGGCCGACCGAATTGCCGGTCGGGGCGAATGCGGTGCATACGGGCAATCCGGTGCGCGGCGCGGTTCTGGCCAAGGCGGGCGCGCCCTATCAGGTGCCGGGAACCCGTCCGATGCACCTGCTGGTGATGGGCGGCTCGCAGGGGGCGAGCATCCTGTCGCGCGTGGTGCCCGAGGCGATTGCCATGTTGCCCGAGGGGATGTTGCAATATTTGAGCATCTCGCATCAGGCGCGGCCGGCGGATCTGGAACTGGTGGTCAAAAGCTACGAGGCGATCGGTGTGGCGGCGGATGTGCAGACGTTTTTCGACGATGTGCCGGAACGCATGGAGGCGGCGCAACTGGTAATTTCGCGGGCGGGGGCCTCCTCGATTGCCGATATTACCGTGATCGGGCGCCCCTCGATCCTCGTGCCGCTGGCAATTGCGGTGCGCGACGAGCAGAGCGCCAATGCCCGCCCGCTGGAGGAAAGCGGCGCGGCCTTCGTGTTGCAGGAAAATGTCTTTACGTCCGAGACCCTCTCGGGGCATATAGCGGCGATATTGTCGGACGAGGACGGGGCGCGCGCCATGGCGCAGGCGGCCCTTGCGCTCGGCAAGCCGCAGGCGACGAAAGAACTGGCGATCCTGGTGGAAATGCTGGCCGGAAAAGGAAACTGACGTGAACGCTGAAACCCGCCTACCGCATGAACTCGGCCCGATCCATTTTGTCGGCATCGGCGGCATCGGCATGTCCGGCATTGCCGAGGTGCTGCTGAGCCACGGCTATACCGTGCAGGGGTCGGACCTGAAGGCCGGCAAGATCACCGACCGGCTGGAAAGTCTGGGCGCGAAGGTGTTTGTCGGGCAGCGGGCGGAAAATCTGGACGGGGCCGAGGTGGTGGTGATTTCCAGCGCCATCAAGCCGGGCAACCCCGAACTGGACGCGGCGCGGCTGAACGGTCTGCCGGTGGTGCGCCGCGCCGAGATGCTGGCGGAGCTGATGCGCCTCAAATCCAATATCGCGGTGGCGGGGACGCATGGCAAGACCACGACCACATCCATGGTGGCGGCGCTGCTGGATGGTGGCGGCATTGACCCGACGGTGATCAACGGCGGGATCATCCACGCCTATGGCTCGAACGCGCGGATGGGCGATTCCGAATGGATGGTGGTGGAGGCGGATGAATCCGACGGCACCTTCAACCGTCTGCCCGCGACCGTGGCGATTGTCACCAATATCGACCCCGAACACATGGACCATTACGGCAGCTTCGATGCGCTGCGCGAGGCGTTCTATACCTTCGTGTCCAATATTCCTTTCTACGGTCTGGCGATCTGCTGCACCGACCACCCCGAGGTGCAGAGCCTTGTCGGGCGCATCAATGACCGGCGCGTGGTGACCTATGGTTTCAACGCGCAGGCGGATGTGCGGGCAGTGGATTTGCATTATCGCGACGGCAGGGCCTGTTTCGATGTGGAATTGCAGGGCGAGGGGACGCGGATCGAGGGCCTGTGCCTGCCGATGCCCGGCGATCACAACGTGCTGAACATGCTGGCGGCGATTGCGGCGGCGCGGCATCTGGGGATTGCCTTTGACGATATCCGCACGGCGGTCAACGGTTTTGGCGGCGTCAACCGGCGTTTTACCCGTGTGGGGGAATGGAACGGGGCGACCATCATCGACGATTACGCCCATCATCCGGTGGAGATCGCGGCGCTGCTGAAGGCGGCGCGCCAGTCCAGCGAGGGGCGGGTGATTGCCATCCACCAGCCGCACCGCTATTCGCGCCTGCACGACCTGTTCGAGGATTTCTGCGGCTGCTTCAACGACGCCGACGTAGTGGCGATCACCAGAATTTTCGCTGCGGGCGAGGACCCGATCGAGGGTGCGAGCCGTGACGATCTGGTGGCGGGGCTGGTGACGCACGGGCACCGCTCGGCCCACGGGATCGAGGGCGCGGGCGATCTGGCCGGTTTTGTGCGGGCCAATGCCGGGCCGGGCGATATGGTGGTATGTCTGGGCGCAGGGAGCATTTCCGGCTGGGCCAACGCGCTGCCCGACGCGCTTGCATAGTATCGCGGCCCTGCTCTGGATGATCCTCGCAGCCGTGGCGGGGATGACGCCCGAGCGGTTTCACCGGCCCGTTGCCTATGGGCTGATGCTGGCCTTTGTGCCGGTGGCGTGGTTTCTGGCGCGGGATTTCGGTGGTTGGGCGGCGTTCGGTTTTTTCGCCGTGGCGGTGTTCCAGTTGCGGTTGTTGCTGATATCATGGGGCAAGAAAGTTATGCGATGGATGAGAAAATGAGCCTGCTTGCCCGCCTGCCGGAGGTCGAGGGAACCTACACCGAGAACCGCGATATGAGCGCGCTCAGCTGGCTGCGCACCGGCGGGCCGGCCGAGGTGCTGTTCCAGCCGAAACATATGGCGGACCTTGCGGCCTTTATGAAAGGTCTGCCGGAGGATATTCCGGTGCTGCCGGTCGGGGTCTGTTCCAACATGATTATCCGCGACGGCGGCATCCGCGGCGTGGTGATCCGGCTGGGGCGGCTGTTCAACGGGTTCGAGGTGATGGCCAACGGCAATGTGCGGGTCGGGGCCTCGGCGCTGGATGCGCATGTGGCACGCAAGGCGGCGGATGCGGGGATCGATCTGGCGTTTCTGCGCACCATCCCCGGCGCGATTGGCGGCGCGATCAAGATGAATGCGGGCTGTTACGGCGATTATATGGCGGATGTTTTCGTTTCGGCCACGGCGGTAACGCGGGCGGGCGATATCGTGACGCTGCGGCCACAGGACATGGATTTTTCCTATCGTTCCAGCGCTTTGCCGGATGACAGCGTGATTGTGCAAGCGGTGCTTTCGGGGCCTGCGGCGGCGCCCGAAGCGATCCATGCGAAGATGGAGGCGGCCCTTGCGCGTCGCGCCGAGAGCCAGCCGGTGAAGGCGCGGTCCTGCGGGTCGACCTTTCGCAATCCGGCGGGGTTTTCCTCGACCGGTCGGGCGGACGATGTGCATGACCTGAAGGCCTGGAAGGTGATCGAGGATGCGGGGCTGCGCGGGGCGCGGCTCGGCGGGGCGCAGATGTCGCAGATGCACCCGAACTTCCTGATCAATACCGGCGATGCCACCTCTGCCGATCTGGAAAATTTAGGCGAATTGGTGCGAAAAAAGGTTTCCCAAAACAGCGGGATCACGCTAGAGTGGGAAATTATGCGAGTTGGGGAAAAACCCGGCCGCGAATAAAGACCCCACCAAGCCAAAAGGCACGGGGCAGATATCGAGGCGGTTATGTCGAGCAGGACAAGCAACCGCATTGCAGTTTTGATGGGTGGTCCGTCCGCCGAGCGGGAAGTCTCGCTGGTTTCGGGTCGCGAATGTGCAGCTGCGCTGCGGGATGAAGGATTCGAGGTGGTCGAGATCGACGCCGGTGAAAACCTGTCGCCGGTTTTGCGCGACCTGCGCCCCGATGCGGTTTTCAACGCCCTGCATGGCCGCTGGGGCGAGGACGGCTGCGTGCAGGGGCTGCTCGAATGGCTGCAAATTCCCTATACCCATTCCGGTGTGCTGGCCTCGGCGCTGGCCATGGACAAGGAGCGTTCCAAGCGCAGTTTCCGCAATGCCGGATTGCCGGTGGCCGAGAGCCTGCTGGTTTCGCGCGCCGATGCTATGGCCGCGCATCCGATGGCGCCGCCCTATGTGGTCAAGCCGAATAACGAGGGGTCCTCGGTCGGGGTCTATCTGGTGGATGAAAACGCCGACGGTCCGGCACGGCTCGATGCCTCCATGCCCGATACGGTGATGGTGGAAAAATTCGTGCGCGGGCGCGAGCTGACCGTGGCGGTGATGGACGGCAAGGCGCTGACGGTGACGGATATCATTACTACCGGCTGGTATGACTACGACGCGAAATATGTCGAGGGCGGTTCCCGCCATGTGGTGCCCGCCGATATTCCGCAAGAGGTGTTTGACGCCTGTATGGATTACGCCGGGCGCGCCCATGTGGCGCTCGGCTGTCGCGGTATCAGCCGTGCCGATTTCCGCTGGGACGACAGCAAGGGGCTGGACGGGCTGATCCTGCTGGAGGTCAACACCCAGCCCGGCATGACCCCGACGTCGCTGGCGCCGGAGCAGGCGGCGGCGAAGGGGATTTCCTTTGGCAAAATGTGTCGATGGCTGGTGGAGGATGCGTCATGTTCTCGCTAGGGCACAGCGATCCCGCGCCTTCGGTTTTGCGCTACCGGTTCGAACGCCTGTGGTTGAAACCCTCGGTTCGCACGCTGGTGCGCGTGTGGACTCCGGCGGTGCTGGCGGCGGCGGTGTTCTGGGGGGTCTCGGGCAATCCGGCGGTGCGCGCGTCGCTGGACCGGGGCTGGGTAACGCTGCGTGACGCTGTGGCGACGCGGCCGGAATTGCAGGTGAAAACAGTATCCTACCCCGGTGCTTCGAATGCGCTGCGCCAACAGATTTCCGCGCTGGTGCCGCTGGACCTGCCGGTCAGTTCGCTGGATCTGGACGTGGCGAAAATCAAGGCGGCGATCGAACGCCTCGACGCGGTAAAAACCGTCGAGGTCACGGTGCAGACCGGCGGCATTCTGGAAATCCGCGCGGTCGAGCGCACGCCGGTTCTGGTCTGGCGTGACGGTGATATCCTGCGTCTGGTCGACGCCGACGGCAAGCGCGTGGCCGAAGTGGCGCGCCGCTCCGTTCGCCCGGATTTGCCGCTGGTTGTCGGAACCGGCGCCGAAAAAGCCGCGCCCGAGGTGCTGTCGCTGCAACAGGTTCTGACACCGGTCGCGTCGCGGGTGCGCGGGTTTGTGCGGGTGGGCGAGCGCCGCTGGAATATCGTTCTGGATCGCGGCCAGACCATCATGCTGCCGGAATCCGGTGCGGTGACGGCACTGCGCCGCGTCATGGCCTTGCAGGCCAACGAGGATTTGTTGAACCGCGATGTGCAGGTCGTGGACATGCGCAACCCCGACCGTCCGGTGTTGCGTATCGGCGATGCCGCAATCAAAGAGTTGCGCCGTTTGCGCGCCCGTATCAAAGGAGAAGACGCATGACCCCGAGTCTTTTTGAAATGCAACGTGAAATGCGCCACCGGCGCGAGGCAGCGGTGCGCCGTGGTGTGGTCGGGATTCTGGACATCGGCACCGCCAAAACCGTCTGTCTGGTGTTGCAATTCGCCCCGAACCTGAACACCGAACCGGGCGAGCGCGGCGATGTGACCATTCCCTCGATGGGGGCGTTCCGCGTTGTCGGCGTCGGCACAACCCGTTCGCGCGGGGTGCGTTTCGGCGAGGTCTGCGTGATGGACGAAACCGTGCGCGCCATCCGCACCGCCGTGCAGCGGGCGCAGAAAATGGCGGGCATGCGGGTCGATGACGTCATCGTCAGTTTCGCGGGCGGGCGTCCGCGTTCCTACGGGCTAAGTGGCGAAGCGGCGGTGGAAAACGGCGAGGTCGGCGAACAGGACATCGGCGCGGCCATGGCCAATTGCGACGTGCCGCCCTATGGCGACGACCGCCAGCCGATCCATGCCATGCCGGTCAGTTTCACCCTGGACCGTCAGGCCGGACTAAGCGATCCGCGCGGACAGGTCGGCAGCCGGCTGGCGGTGGACATGCACATGCTGACGGTGAACGAACGGGTGGTGCAAAACCTTCTGCATTGCGTGAAACGCTGCGACCTTGAGGTCGCGGGGCTGGCGGCATCCTCTTTCGCCAGCGGAATTTCGACGTTGGTCGAAAACGAACAGGAACTGGGGGCGGCCTGCATCGACATGGGCGCGGGGGCCACCGGCATTTCGATTTTCATCAAGAAACAGCTGATCTACGCCGACGCGGTGCGTCTGGGCGGCGACCACATCACCAACGATATCCGTCAGGGGCTGCAAGTGCCGCAGGACGTGGCCGAGCGGATCAAGACCCTGCACGGCGGCGTGGTGGCGACCGGTGCCGACGACCGCGACCTGATCGAGGTGCCGAACCCGATGGCGCAATGGGAAAACGACCGCCGCCATGTTACGCGCGCCGAACTGATCGGGGTTATGCGCCCGCGGGTGGAGGAAATTCTGGAAGAGGTGCGCGAGCGTCTGGACGCGGCGGGTTTCGAACATCTGCCCAGCCAGCAAATCGTGTTGACCGGCGGTTCCAGCCAGATTCCGGGGCTGGACGAGGTCGCGGCGCGCATTCTGGGCCGGCGCTGTCGTATCGGCAAGCCGCTCAGGGTTATGGGCTTGCCGCAGATGGCGACGGGGGCGGGGTTTGCCTCGGCTGTCGGGCTGGCGCTGCATGCCAGTTTTCCGCAGGACGAGTGCTGGGATTTCGAGATGCCGGCGGATCGCACCGGCAGGCGCAAAATGCGCCGCGCCCTGCGCTGGTTTCGCAACAACTGGTAATTGGGCGGGAACCCGCCACAAATACCAGTTATTGAGGTCGCCACAGGATATTGTGGCATTTATGTGATATAAAGGGTGACGAAGCGTACATATTGGGGTATTTTGCGGAATCAGCAGAGATTTTTCAAAATCCCCGCACACAGGGGAAACATAGAACAGGCGGATAGTAACATGGCTTTGAATCTGAGCATGCCGGACCAACCGGATTTACGTCCTCGTATCACCGTATTCGGTGTCGGTGGCGCGGGCGGAAACGCCGTCAACAATATGATTGCAAAGCAGCTGGAAGGCGCCGATTTCGTCGTTGCCAACACGGATGCGCAGGCATTGCAGTCCAGCCAGGCCCCGAACCGCCTGCAACTGGGCGCCCGCGCAACCGAAGGGCTGGGCGCCGGTGCGCGCCCCGAAGTGGGCGCCGCCGCCGCCGAGGAAAACATCGAGGAAATCGTCGATGTTCTGGCCGGCTCGCATATGTGTTTCATCACCGCCGGAATGGGCGGGGGCACCGGCACAGGCGCGGCCCCGATCATTGCCGCTGCCGCGCGCGAGCTGGGGGTTCTGACCGTCGGCGTCGTCACCAAACCCTTCCAGTTCGAGGGCGCCCGCCGTATGCGCCAGGCCGAAGAAGGTGTCGAGGCGCTGCAAAAAGTTGTCGATACGCTGATCATTATTCCGAACCAGAACCTGTTCCGTCTGGCCAATGAAAAAACCACGTTCACCGAGGCATTCTCGCTGGCCGACGATGTGTTGTATCAGGGCGTCAAAGGCGTGACCGACCTGATGGTCCGCCCGGGGATTATCAATCTGGACTTTGCCGATGTGCGTTCGGTCATGGACGAAATGGGCAAGGCGATGATGGGCACCGGCGAGGCCTCGGGCGAGGATCGCGCCATTCAGGCCGCCGAAAAAGCCATCGCCAATCCGCTGCTTGACGAAATCTCGTTGCAGGGTGCGCGCGGTGTTCTGATCAACGTCACCGGCGGTCATGATCTGACCCTGTTCGAACTGGACGAAGCCGCCAACCGCATCCGCGAGGAAGTAGACCCCGAGGCCAATATCATCGTCGGTTCAACGCTTGATCCGGACATGGACGGTGTGATGCGGGTTTCTGTTGTTGCCACCGGAATCGATGTGGCCGACGCCGCCGTGCAGCGCGCGCCGCGCCGACCCATGGCCGCGCCGCTGCCGCTGGGCCAGCCGGTTACCGCACAGCCGGTCGAGGAGGCCGCCGTTGCCGCCACGCCGCCGGTTATGCCGACGCCCGCCGCCGCCCCCGCCGCGACGCCGCCGGGCGGCCTGTTTTCCGACGATCCGGTGCGGATGCCCACACCCGAGGTGCGCGAGGAACCGCTGGCCGCACAGTCGGCAGCGCCGGTCCGGCCTGCAACCGCAACGCCGACGGGACAGCCCTCGCAAGAGGCGCTGGAACGTCTGCGCCGTGCCGTCAGCAAGGTGCCGAAGGTCGAGGAAACCGCCGACCCCGCCACCCCCGCCGCCGCCCCGGGCGGAAACCCGTTTGCGATCAACAATTTGATCAACCGGATGACGGGACATACACATGGCAATAATCCGCCGACCGCGCGCAAACAGCCTCCGGTGCAGGAACAGCCTGAACAACCCTACGAGGATATTCAGGATGACGAACAGGAACGTGTTGAAATTCCTGCATTTTTACGCCGTCAGGCCAACTAGGGCCGCCCACACGGACACATAAACCCGAGGCGCCGGAAACGGCGCTTCTTTTGCATCGCCCGCCCGATGCCCCCGTATATTTCATTCGGTTACAATGCGTGAGTTGTTTGGCCGCAACCATTGGGGTAGGTCGAGGAGAGCAAATTTATGAGGCAAACCGTTGCAAACAACGCTGCGTAGACAGTTCACCCTGATCGGAACCGGGTTGCACACAGGGCGACCCGTCCGGTTGACTGTGGACCCCGCACCGGCAGGCCATGGCATTGTTTTCGTGCGCGGCGACCTCGATCACGGGGACACGGTAATTCCGGCGCGTTACGATTGTGTTAACGACACGCAGCTTTGCACCCGTATCGCGAATTCCGACGGCGCGTCGGTTTCGACTATTGAACATCTGATGGCCGCCTTTGCCGGATGCGGCGTGCATAACGCCCGTGTCGAGGTCGAAGGCCCCGAGGTTCCGATCATGGACGGCAGTGCCGTCCGCTTTATCCGCGAAATTCTGGCCGCCGGTGTCGAGGAACTGGACCAACCCGTAAAAATCCTGCGCGTTCTGAAACCGGTCTCGGTGGTCGAAGGTGCCGCGCTGGCCGAGCTGCTGCCCGACGATACCTTTACGGTCGATTTTGCCATCCGGTTTGCCGACACGGCGATCGGCACGCAGGCGCACCGGCTGAACATGCGCAACGGCAGTTTCGTGCGCGAACTGGCCGATTGCCGCACCTTCTGCCGGCAGTCCGATGTCGATCTGATGCGCGCGAACGGTCTGGCGCTGGGCGGCAATATGGACAATGCCGTTGTTGTCGATGGCGACCGGGTCCTCAACCCCGAGGGTTTCCGGCGTGACAACGAGTGTGTGCGCCACAAAATGCTGGATGCTATCGGCGACATGGCTTTGGCTGGCGGACCGATTCTGGGATGCTATCGCGGTGTGCGGGCCGGCCACCGGATGACCAATCTGCTGCTACGCAAACTGTTTTCGCAACCGGACGCCTTTGAATATGTGCTGGCCGATCCCGATCTGGCGGCGCGCTTGCCCGGTGTCGGGATCAGCGAGGCGGATCTGGACATGGCGGGTTAGCCGCACGATTGGCCAACTTGGCCCCCCGGGGTGTTAAGAATCCTTTTTCCCGACAAATTCCTGTGCTAATCAGTGTCAACGGTGTGGTCGCGGGGCGGGGACCGGCCTGTAAAAGTTTAGAATTCGAGGGATAGTATGTCAGGTGTATTCAGAGGGTTTCGCGGAATTTCGCTGCTATTGACCGTTTCGGTGCTGGCCGCCTGTGCGGGTGGCGGCGCCAAACAGGTCACCGAAGGCACACCGGCGGTGCAGATCATGGCGCTGGCACAGGCCGAGCTGGACCGGGGCCGCTATAAAAACGCCGCCGAATATTATCAGGAAGTCGAGCGCCTGCACCCCTATTCGGCCGAGGCACAGGCGGCCCTGATCGGTGCGGCCAAGGCCTATCGCGAAAAACAGATGTATCCCGAAAGCCGCGCGGCGGCGTTGCGGTATCTCGATTTTTACCCGACCACCGCCGATGCTCCCTTTGCGATGTATCTGGTCGGCCTGTCGTTCTATGACCAGATCATCGACGTGCAGCGCGACCAGCACAACACCCTGCGCGCGCTCCAGACGTTCCGCAAACTGATCGAAACCTATCCGAATTCCGACTACGCCACACTGGCCAAGGAAAAATTCGGCATCGCGTTGAACCAGTTGGCCGGCAAGGAAATGGATATCGGCCGCTACTATCTGAAACGGGGCGATTATGTCGCCGCAATTGAACGGTTCAAGGTTGTGGTCAACGATTACGGCGATACGCAACAAACCCCCGAGGCAATGTATCGTCTGGTAGAGGCATACCTGTCCCTCGGTCTGACCGGCGAGGCCGCGACCGCCGCCAAAAACCTCGCCGCCCGTTTCCCGAACAGCGACTGGCGCGCCGATGCCGACCGGTTGATGGCGCGGGGATAACCCCGTTCGGACCACGGAGGGGTCACCGCATTGCTGCAGGCACTCTCGATTCGCGATATTTTACTGATCGAGGCGCTGGACATGGAGTTCAGCGCGGGTCTCAACGTGCTGACCGGCGAGACAGGGGCGGGTAAATCCATCCTGCTCGATGCGCTCGGCTTTGTGCTGGGCTGGCGCGGCAAGGCGGATATTGTGCGCCAGGGGGCCGAGCGGGGCGAGGTAACGGCAGAGTTTTCCATTCCCGCAGGCCATGCCATTCACGACATTCTGGAACAGGCGGGCTTGCCGGCGGGTGACAGCCTGATCCTGCGTCGCGTCAACAACCGCGACGGGCGCAAACGGGCGTTTGTCAACGATCGCGCCTGCTCCGGCGAGATTTTGCGCACACTTTCGGCGCATCTGGTGGAAATTCACGGGCAGCACGACGACAAGGGCCTGCTGGACGCAAAGGCGCATCGCGCGATGCTGGACGAATATGCCGGTGTGGGCGCCGATCTGGAGGCAACGCGGGCGGCATGGCGGGATCTGGCCACGGCGCGCAAGACGCTGAAGGCGGCGCGGGCCGAGCTGGAGGAAGCGGCCAAGGATGCGGAATACCTGCGCCACGCGCTCGGGGAACTGGACGATCTGTCACCCGAAGCGGGCGAGGATGCGGTGCTGGACAAACAGCGGCGTCTGATGCAGGCGGCGGCGCGGATACGCGAGGATATCGGCAAGGCGGGGCAGGCGATCTCGCTCGACGGGGCCGAGGGGCTGATGAGCGACGCGATCCGCTGGCTGGAGGATGCGGCCCCGCAGGCGGACGGACGGCTGGAGGAACCGGTGGAGGCGCTGGGGCGGGCCCTCTCGGAACTCGCCGAGGCACAGGCGGGCGTGGAAAGCACGCTGGAGGCGTTGAATTTCAACCCGCACGAACTGGAACAGGTGGAGGAACGGCTGTTCGCCATACGCGCCCTTGCGCGCAAACACGCGGTTCTGCCGGATGCCCTGCCGGAACTGGCCGAGGATTTCCGCGCGAGGCTGGAAAAAATCGACACCGGCGCGGACCACATTCAGGCGCTGGAACAGGCGGTGGCCGATGCGGCGGCGCGCTACGATGTGCTGGCGGCGGATCTCAGCGAAAAACGCCGGACGGCGGGGGCGCGTCTCGATGCGGCGATGGCGCGGGAACTGGCACCGTTGAAGATGGAGCGCGCGGTTTTCAGCACCGAAATTTCGGCGGGCGAGGACGGGCCGGAGGGGCGCGACCGTGTGGCCTTCACCGTGGCGACCAATCCGGGGGCGCCGGCGGGGCCGATTGACAAGATCGCCTCGGGCGGGGAGCTGTCGCGATTTTTGCTGGCGTTGAAAGTGTGTTTAAGCGCGCGGGCCAGCGACCTGACGATGATTTTCGATGAAATCGACCGCGGTGTTGGCGGGGCGACGGCCGATGCGGTCGGGCGCAGGCTCTCGGCGCTGGCCGAAAACGGGCAGGTGCTGGTGGTAACGCACTCGCCACAGGTGGCGGCGCTTGGCGCGCATCACTGGCTGGTGTCGAAATCGGTGGAGGGCGCGGTGACGACAACCGACGTGCAGCCGCTGGATATGGACGCGCGGGTGGACGAGATCGCCCGCATGTTGTCGGGCGACAGCATCAGCACCGAGGCGCGCTCGGCGGCGAAGGTTCTGCTGGGTTAAATCGGCATAGGGTGCGCGCGGTGCGCCTGTTTGATGTCTTCCAGAACCTCGTCGCTCAGGGCGATTTCCGGCGTTTTCAGGATGCGTTGCAACTGTTCCGTGCCGGAGGCCCCGAAAATCACCGACCCCATGAAGGGCCGCGTCAGACACCAGGCCAGCGACATCTGCACGATGTCCAGCCCGTGTTTTTCCGCAACTCCCAGATAGGCATCGACCGCCGGAAAGGCGTTTTCCGTCAGCCGCCCGCCAAGGGTGGCATTGCCGGCGCGGCGCGAGCCTTCGGGGGTTTTGTCGCCCTGATACTTGCCGGTCAGGATACCGGCGGCGAGGGGGGAATAGGCCAGCAGGCCGACATCCTCGTTCACGCTCAACTCGGCCAGATCGGTGTCGTAGATGCGGCACAGCAACGAATATTCGTTTTGCAGGGACACCATGCGCGGCAGGTTCTCGGCCTCGGCCACTTCCAGATATTTCGCCGCGCCCCATGCGGTTTCGTTGGAATTGCCGAAGGCGCGGATTTTGCCCTCCTGCATCAGCGCCGCGACGGTTTCGAGGTTGGCGACGATCTCGGCCCGTTCGGCCGACGGGTCGCGTTTTTCCGGCGTATAGTCCCAGTATTTGCGGAAATGGTAGGAGCCGCGGTTGGGCCAGTGGAATTGATACAGGTCGATATAGTCGGTTTGCAGGCGCTTGAGGCTGCTCTCGACGGCTTCGCGGATGGTGGCGGGGCTGATGGGCGCGCCGTTGCGTCCGCGCACGTTGCCGTTCCCCGCGCCGGTTACCTTGGTGGCCAGAACAATGTCATCGCGCCGTCCGGTTTTTGCCAGCCAGGAACCGACGATCTCCTCGGTTGCGCCCTGTGTTTCCTTGAGCGGGGGCGAGGGATACATCTC
>CAZDLV010000033.1:0-14451 GCA_964506345.1 uncultured Rhodobacterales bacterium
CGCCATTCCCGCCACCGCACAAACCCCGCCTTGTGGTGGCCCGTTTTCCACCTTCATGCAAGGCGTGAAATCCGAGGCCCTCGCCGCCGGATATGCCGCCGACGCGGTTAACGCGGTGGTGCGCTCGGCCCGCACAGATCCCAGGGTTCTGTCGCGCGACCGCGCCCAAGGGGTGTTCAAACAGACGTTTCTGGAATTTTCCCAACGCGCCGTTACCGGATACCGCATGAAACAGGGCGCAAAAAACCTCGGTCGTTACCGCGCCGTATTCGCGCGCGCGCAACAGCAATTCGGCGTCCCGCCCGAGGTTATCACCGCATTCTGGGCGCTGGAAACCGATTATGGCGCGGTGCAGGGCGATTTCAACACCGTCAACGCGCTCGCCACGCTGTCGCACGACTGCCGCCGTCCGCAACTGTTCCGCCCGCAACTAATGGCAGCCATCGGCATGACGGCGCGTGGCGATCTTGATCCGGGCAGCACCACGGGCGCGTGGGCCGGCGAAATCGGCATGGTGCAAATGTTGCCGGCCGACATTCTGTCAAAGGGCGTGGACGGCGACGGCGACGGCCATGTCCGGCTGAAACGCAGCGCGCCGGACGCAATCATGACCGCGGCCAACCTGATCCGCTCGCTCGGCTGGCGCGCAAACGAACCGTGGCTGGTGGAGGTAACAGCCCCGCAAAACACGCCGTGGCAGGACTCCGGTCTTGGCAAGACACGCACCGTTGCCCAATGGCAGGCGCTGGGGTTGACGGCCCGCAACGACAACATGGGCGCGCCCGATATGCAGGCGTCGTTGCTGCTGCCACAAGGGCGCAACGGGCCGAAATTTCTGGCCTTTCGCAACTTCGATATTTACCTGGAATGGAACCGGTCGTTTATCTATTCCACCACCGCCGCCTATCTGGCAACCCGCCTTGGCGGGGCAAAACGCTATGCCGCCGGGACACCCGACACCGGGTTGACCGACGCACAAATGAAACGCCTGCAACAAAAACTTGCCGCGCGCGGATACGAGGTTGGCAAGATCGACGGCATTCTGGGGGCAAAAACCCGCGCCGCCGTTCAGGCCGAGCAAATCCGGCTGGGCCTGCCCGCAGATGCGTGGCCGACCCCCGCCCTGTTATCCCTGTTGTGAGGGCGGGGCGACAAACTGCGCCCGCTGGTTGATCAAGGTGAAAATCTCGGCCTGCAACACGTTGATCCGCGTCCGGTAATACTGTTTTGTATCCGGCGGCAACGTTCCGGTATCCGCAGCCAGCAAGGCAACCAGCGTGTTGATTTCCTTCTGGTCGGCGGAAATCTGCTCCGTGATCTGGAAATAGCGCAGGCCATAAAAATTCGACAGGCGCAGCGAATCAACATTCGTGGTGCAAACCGGATTCATCTCGGCACCGCTGCGGCCGATGGCATAGGCGTTGGGTTTGGTGCAATATTGTTTCAACCCTTCCGCCCGACCGGCCAGCCACGCGGTCTTGTCGGGCGTGATCCCGTATTCGCCGCACGCATCGCGATGCCGTTTGAAATAAGACTGCGACAGCCCGTCAACCCCGTCCTGATAGCCGATTCCGTTCCAGTTACCGTTGGTGCATTGTTCCTGTGTCAGGCTGGCACAGGCCGCCAGAATAAACAGCGGTGTAACGACGTAAATTGCCTTGATCATAACGAAATCCTTTATCTTGCATCCACGCCAGCTTATATCACCCTGCGTGACCTGTGTAGGGTCTAAACCGGTATCGCCAATACCGGCGGACATTCGCTTGGACGGAACGAGGGTGAATATGGGAATATCATGGAAATCAACCGGCTGGTGGCTGGCAACGGTAACTGTATTGGCAACCGGCCTCTTTCTGGTTTTTCCCGAAATCGACCTGTGGGTATCGACACGGTTCTACACGCTGGGCGTCGGGTTCACCCCGCCGTTTCCCGCCACACTCCAGTTTATCCGCATGGCACTTATCCTCGCCATCGCGCTGGTGGCGCTGGCCAGTCTGGTCATGCTGGTGCGCAGTTGGGCGATCGGTGCGCGCCGGACCGTGCCACTGAACGTCTGGGGATTTTGTGTTACGACATTTCTGGTCGGCCCGCTATTCCTGACCAACAGCATCCTTAAAACCTACTGGGGGCGGGCGCGCCCGCGTGACGTCGGCCAGTTCGGCGGCGACCTGGTGTTTACTCCGCCGTGGGTCATCGCGCATCAGTGCGACACGGATTGTTCATTCGTGTCCGGCGAAGGAAGCGCCCTTGCCGCCGGCATTATTGTCCTTGCCATCGTGGTGTGGCCGAACCTGACCGGTATCTGGCGCTGGATCGCCGCGTTTGTCGTGCTGCCGCTTATGACATTCGGCATCGCACTGCGTGTGATCGTCGGCGCGCATTTCTTCAGCGACACCATATTCGCCATTCTGCTGATGGCACTGGTGGCATGGGTGTTCTACGGGCTGTTCAATATGCAGAACTATCGCCACGCCCTGACGTGGACCAACGTGAAAAAAGACCTGTCAAAACCCGACTGAGTCAACAAAATACCGGTCACCCGCACTGCCAAGCAGCACGCGCGCACTTGCCGGCGGCATCAGAACGGCGGTGTGCAGCGGTTCCGGCGGATCGGATTTGCGGATTACCGCGCGACACAAATATATATGACACACCTTGCGTGCGCGCAGGTCGTATTCCGCCATGTAGGTAAAATTCGAATACACACCCAACCGCCGCTCGATCGCGATGGTCCAGCCGGTTTCCTCGTATGCCTCGCGGTGCAGCGCCTGTATCGGGCTTTCGCCGGGATCGATCCCGCCGCCGGGCAACTGGAATTCGGGAACGGGTTCCGCCTGTTCAGTCACCAACAGGTCACGCCCGTGCAGGATAACACCGTAAGCACCGTGGCGGGTTTTATAGGCAAGACCCTTGACGGGCGGATTTCCGAAACGTCTCATGCCGGCGATTCTGGCACATTCAAACAGCGATTTCACCCGATTTGTTTTCGCGCCTTCTATGTGACGACAAAAACCCCTACTCTAGCCGGAAATTTTCGATTATCAGGCACCCATGGCCAAGATCTGCTTTATCCTGCTCTGTCACAAAAATCCCGCCCAGATACTGGAACAGGCGGATATGCTGACCCGCGCCGGTGATTTTGTGGCCGTACATTTCGACGCACGCGGCAGCGCCAACGATTTTCGCACCCTGAAAGAGGGGCTGGAAAACAACCCCAACGTGGTTTTCGCGCGGCGCGTCAAATGCGGCTGGGGGGAGTGGTCGCTGGTACAAGGCACCCTGAACGCAGTCACCGCCGGTTTTGACGCCTTCCCCGAGGCGTCGCATTTCTACCTGCTAAGCGGCGACTGCATGCCGATAAAACCGGTCAGCCACATGCACCGGTATCTGCGCGAAAACAACAAGGACTTTATCGAACATAACGATTTCTTCGAAAGCAACTGGATCAAGGTCGGCCTGAAAGAAGAGCGCCTGATCTATCGCCACTGGTTCAACGAACGTGCCAACAAGCCGCTGTTTTACGCCTCGGTTGCCGCGCAACGGTTCCTGCGCATGGAACGCAGCCTGCCGGACGGGCTGCAAATCATGATCGGATCGCAATGGTGGTGCCTGCGGCGCGCGACTGTCGGCAAGGTGCTGGACCTGCTGAAATCCCGCCCCGACATTATTCGGTTTTTCAAGACCACATGGATACCGGACGAGACGTTTTTCCAGACACTGGTCCTGCATCTGGTGCCGCGAACCGAGGTGGAATCGCGCACCCTGACCTTTCTTTCGTTTTCCGATTACGGTCTGCCAACCGTGTTTTACAGCGACCATATCGATTTTCTTCTGGCGCAAAACTATCTGTTCGCCCGCAAAATATCCGCCGACGCCGAACAATTGAAATCGGCACTTGCGGCTGAATTCCTCGGTGACAGGCCGGTCAAAACCGGGCCGGACGGCAAACGCCTGATTGCCTACCTGAACGGGCGCGGGCGCACCGGACACCGGTTTGGCGAACGTTTCTGGGAACGCGGGCGGCGCATCGGGCGGCAAAACACCCTGCAAGTGGTCCTGTGCAAGAAATGGCACGTAGGCAAGCGGATGGCGGACGAATTCGCCAAAGCGAACGGAATAAAATCATTGGGCTATGTCTTCGACGAATCCGGGTCCGGCCTGCCCGACCTCGGCGGGGTGGAACACTCGCGCCCGAAACGCAACCGCCACCGGCGGGCATTCCTGAAGCTGGTGTACGAACAACTGGAAACCGACGCGCTGACCATCTGTCTTGACCCCAGCAACCTTGAAACCCTCGCCGATTTCGCCGGCGACCGTTGCCACCTGCGCGTGCTGGACGTCGGGTGCATATTCGACGACGCCTACCTTTCCGGCCACGCACAGCGCATCGGCCTGTCCGACGATCAAACCCGAACCGAGGTATCCGACGCCCTGATCGTCGCCTTGCGAAACAACATCCGCGTCGACCGCGAGACGTTGCAGGAAATGGGCCTGCCGGAATTATTCTCGATCCACGAGAAAACATCGGCAGATACCAATGCCGTTGCTCTTGCCGCCTTTCTGAAAATACCGCAACATCGCGCGGAAAAGATCGCCAACATCCTGTCTTTTGAATGAGGTTACCGAATGTCCTATGAATATGACGAGGAAAACGTCTTTGCCAAAATCCTGCGTCGGGAAATTCCCAACGATACAGTGATGGAAACCGACTATACGCTGGCCTTTCGCGATATTTCCCCCGCAGCGCCGGAACATATTCTGGTTATTCCCAAGGGATACTACGTTAACTACGACCACTTCGCGGCCGAGGCCACGGATACCGAAATTCTCGATTTCACCCGTATGGTCGGGGCCATTACCCACGCCATCGGTGTTACCCCCGGCAACGGCGGTGACGGATATCGCCTGATCACCAACGCCGGCCGCCACGGCGTTCAGGATGTGCCGCACATGCATGTGCATATCATCGGTGGCCGTCCCCTTGGCCGCATGATACAAGCTGCAAAATAACGGAGAAAGCCATGACAATCGAAGCACCGGAAACCGAAGAAGTCACAAAATCCACCGTCATGTGCGACGGCGGTCAGGAACACCCGCGCGTCTACCTGACCATTCCGGCCGACAAGGGTTTTGTCGAATGCCCGTATTGCGACAAAAAGTTCGTCCTGAAGGCCGGCGCGGCCCCCGCCCGCTAGGATGGCATTCGGCAAGGGGCACCACCTGCATCTGATCGACGGCTCGGGGTTTATTTTTCGCGCCTATCATGCCTTGCCGCCGCTCACGCGGAAATCCGACGGCCTGCCGGTTGGCGCGGTCGCCGGTTTCTGCAACATGATCTACAAGATGGTCGAGGACAACAACGGCCACGACGCCCCCACCCATGTCGCAGTGGTCTTCGACGCCAAAGGCCCGACCTTCCGTTCGGAAATCTACCCGCAATACAAGGCCAACCGCCCGCCAGCACCCGAAGACCTCGTGCCACAGTTCCCGCTGATCCGCGACGCAACACGGGCATTCAATCTGGCCTGCGTCGAGCTACAGGGATTCGAGGCCGACGACATCATCGCAACCTACGCCACACAGGCACGCGACGCGGGCGGGCGGGTAACGATCATTTCGTCGGACAAGGACCTGATGCAACTGGTTGGCGGCGGCGTCGAAATGTTCGACGGCATGAAAAACCGCCACATCGGCATTGAAGAGGTCGAACAAAAGTTCGGCGTGCCGCCGGAAAAGGTCATCGATGTTCAGGCCCTCGCCGGTGATTCTGTCGATAACGTGCCGGGCGCGCCGGGCATCGGCATAAAAACAGCCGCGCTGCTGATCAACGATTACGGCGACCTCGACACGCTTCTGGCGCACGCCGAAGAAATCAAACAGCCCAAGCGCCGGCAGACCCTGATCGAAAAGGCCGACCAGATCCGCATGTCGCGCGCGCTGGTAACCCTGAAAACCGACACACCGGTCCCCGAAACCCTCGATGCATTCGAGGTGCAGGATCCCGATCCCGACACGATCCTGTCGTTCACCACCGAAATGGAATTCCGCACCCTTACCCGAAGGCTGGCGGAAAAGCTCGGCGTGCCGGAACCGGAAGCCCCCGAACCGGTCGCCACCGACACCGCGCCCGCCGGCGGTTTTGACCGCGCCGCGCTGACGGCACCGATAGACACATCGAAATACGAAACCGTCCGCGATGCGGACGCGCTCGCGCTCTGGATTGACGCCGCCTATGCGCGCGGCTGGGTTGCCGTGGATACGGAAACCACGGGACTGGACGAAATGCGTGCCGATCTGGTCGGGATTTCCCTGTCGGTCGAACCCGCCTCGGCCTGCTATATCCCGCTTGGCCATCTGGAAGGCGAAGGCGACCTGTTCGGTGGCTCTGGTCTGGCCCCTGACCAGATGGACAAGGCGCAGGCGCTCGCACAACTGAAACCGGTGCTGGAGGATCCCTCGATCCTGAAAATCGGGCAGAACATGAAATACGACGCCAAGATTTTCAAACGCAACGGCATCGATATCGCCCCGATCGACGACACGATGCTGCTGTCCTACGCCATGCACGGCGGGTTGCACCGACACGGGATGGATTTCCTGTCCGACACGTATCTGGACCACAAACCGATCCCGATCAAAACCCTGCTGGGGGGTGGAAAATCGGCAATCACCTTCGACAAGGTGAAAATCGACGACGCCGCGCCCTACGCGGCCGAGGATGCGGACATCACGCTGCGCCTGTGGAAAATGTTCAAACCGCAACTGGCCACTACGCAAGTGACCACGGTTTACGAAACACTGGAACGGCCGCTGATTCCGGTGCTGGCAAAAATGGAGATGAACGGAATCAAGGTCGATCGTGACCACCTTTCGCGCATGTCCAACACCTTCGCACAAAAAATGGCGGCGCTGGTGGATGAAATCCACGCGCTGGCGGGGCAGGATTTCAACGTCGGCTCGCCCAAACAGCTCGGCGAGATCCTGTTTGAAAAAATGGGGATAGAGGGTGGAAAACGCGGCAAGACCGGCGCCTTTGCCACCGGCGCCGATATTCTGGAGGATCTGGCCGCCGAGGGGCACGAATTGCCCGCCAAAGTGCTGGACTGGCGCGCCATGTCGAAACTCAAAAGCACCTACACCGACGCACTTCAGGAACACATCAACCCGGAAACGGGGCGGGTGCATACCTCCTATATCATTTCGGGCGCCTCGACGGGGCGTCTGGCCTCGACCGATCCGAACCTGCAAAACATCCCCGTGCGCACCGAGGAAGGCCGCCGCATTCGCGAGGCTTTTATCGCTGACGAGGGCAACCTGCTGCTTTCGCTCGACTACTCGCAGATCGAATTGCGCATTCTGGCACATATTGCCGATATAGCCAGCCTGAAGCAGGCGTTTTACGACGGGCTGGATATTCACGCCATGACCGCCTCGGAAATGTTCAACGTGCCGATCGAGGGGATGGACCCCGCGATCCGCCGACAGGCCAAGGCGATCAATTTCGGGGTGATCTACGGCATTTCCGCCTTCGGTCTGGCGCGAAACCTGCGCATTCCGCGCGCCAAGGCGCAAAAATTCATCGACACCTATTTCGAACGTTTTCCCGGCATCCGCGAATATATGGACAAAACCGTCGCCTTCGCCAAGGAACACAGCTATGTCGAAACCCTGTTCGGTCGCCGAATCCACACGCCCGAAATCAACGCCAAAGGTCCGCATGCCGGTTTTGCCAAGCGCGCCGCGATCAACGCGCCGATTCAGGGCACCGCCGCCGACATCATCCGCCGCGCCATGATCCGTGTGCCGGACGCCATCGACCACCTGCCGGCAAGGATGTTGCTGCAAATCCACGACGAACTGATTTTCGAGGTGCCGAAGGAAAGCATTGAAGAAACCACCAACGCCGTCCGGAAAGTCATGGAAACCGCCCACAAACCCGCCGTGCATCTGGACGTCCCCATCATCGTCGATGCCGGAACCGGCAAAAACTGGGCCGAGGCACACTAGGGTCAGGACCCATAACCCCCGCACCGCCACGTCGCAAGGTTTGCGGGTCTACGTCCTACCGCACACGCCGCACGTCGTTGGGCTTCCACGCGAACCGGTTAAGGTCGATAAATATCGCAACCACCCGCCTCGTTTTTCCGGAATCGTTGCGGATCGCGGCAAAATTGACCGAGGCCCAGACCTCCGTTCCGTCGCGATTGCAAAAACCGCGTTCCGTATGAAACGTCAGCCCTTCGGCAATCCGCTGCCATTCGCGTTTGTCGGCAACACCCGACGCGCCGTCGCTATGGCATAACGAAAAATAGTCCTGCTGCACAATTTCGGCACCACTATACCCGAACAATTCCAGCGCATTCGCATTCGCGTCAACGATCATTCCGTTCGCGTCAAACCAGACCAGCGCCTGCGACGCATCGAGTGCATCCATCAAACCGCGCCGTTCAATCCGGTTGTTTTGCCCGCGTTCCTGCGGCGTCCCAAACATTTTTCCCATCCGAATCCCCCCTCGTTCACCGCCATCCTCGGGGTGAATCACTAAGGAAAGGTTAGAAAAATAGTTAAAAGTCGCTGGCTATGCCCTTTTTTTCCCAATCGCCATACCGGATCGGGTCCGGTCCATCGCGCCCGCCCACTTCTTCGGGCAGCGCGAATTCACCGGTTCGGGCACGCCGCTCAGCCGCTTCTTTCAGCGCGCGTGCGGCGATTTCGGCCTGCTTGGCCTCTTTTTCTATCGGGGTCTGTGACATATATCCAATATGCGGATGAACAGAGAATTCGCAAGAGGAGTCTGACATGAATTTCGTGAAAACAACATTGCTTCTGGCTGCTCTGACCGCCGTATTCATGGGCGTCGGCTATATGATAGGCGGCACCCTCGGCATGCTGATCGCCTTTGGCGTCGCCGTTGCAACGAATGCCGTCGCATACTGGAAATCCGACACACTTGTGTTGAAAATGTATGCGGCAGAACCGGTGACCCGCGCCTCGATGCCCGACATCTTCGATCTGGTCAAAGGTCTGGCCGATAACGCCGGCCTGCCCATGCCCCGCGTCTATATCATCAACCAGTCACAGCCCAACGCGTTCGCCACTGGCCGCAGCCCGCAAAACGCCGCCGTGGCCATGACAACCGGCATCCTGCAACTGCTAACGCGCGAAGAACTGGCCGGCGTTCTGGCGCACGAGCTGGCGCATGTAAAAAACCGCGATACGCTGACCATGACCATCGCAGCGACCGTTGCCGGTGCTATTTCCATGCTGGCACAATTCGGCCTGTGGTTCGGCGGTGGCCGCAATCGCAACGGTGCCGGATTTGTCGGCGTTTTGCTTGCGGCGCTGCTGGCACCGTTTGCCGCCATGATGATCCAGATGATGATTTCGCGCACACGGGAATATTCCGCCGACAAACTCGGCGCGGAAATCAGCAAAAACCCGTTAGGGCTTGCCTCGGCGCTCCGAAAGATATCTATCAAAGCGCAGCAGGTTGAAATGCCTGCGGCAGAGCGCAACCCCGCCTCGGCCTCGCTGTTTATCATCAATCCCCTGTCAGGAGCAAAAATGGACAACCTGTTTTCCACCCACCCGAACGTCGAAAACCGCATCGCGGCGCTGGAAAACATGGCCCGTGGCGGCACCTACACCCGCCCTGCCCGCGTGGTTGAAAGCAAAACACAGATCCCGCGATCCGGTCGCGGGCGTCGTCAGGGACCGTGGTCTTGAGCGCGCCGGGCCTCGCGCCGCGCATGGCGGCGGCGCAATTGCTGCACGGTGTTCTGCACGACGAAAAAACCCTGTCCGAGGTGCTGACCGGCAAAGAGGATCCCCTGCGCGACCTTCCCCCCGGCGGCAAGGCGCGCGCGCAATCTCTGGCCCTGGAAACCTTGCGCCATCTCGAACCGATCGACGTGGTTCTGGACCAGTTCCTGCAAAAATCCCCGCCGCTGAAGGTTCGCAACGCCCTGCGTCTGGCCGCCTGTGAAATGCTGATCGACGGCATCGCCCCGCACGCTGCGGTCGATGCCGCCGTGCGGCAGGTCCGGGCCACCCGCAAAACCGCACATATGGCAGGGCTGACCAATGCGGTCGCCCGTCGTGTCGCCGATCACGGGCCGGAAATCTGGGCCGACATGGACCCGCAACACCTGCCCGCATGGATCGCCGCCCCGGTCGAACGCGCCTTTGGCGAAACCGCCCTGCGCAGGATCGAGGCGGCACACGCCAAAGGTGCGCCGCTGGACCTGACCCTGAAGGATAAAACCAAAGCCGAAGAACTGGCCAAAGCGCTGGACGCAACGGTCCTGCCGACCGGCAGCCTGCGCCTGCGCAAACCGGCGCAGGTCTCGACCATGCAGGGATACGACTCCGGCGACTGGTGGGTGCAGGATGCCGCCGCCGCGATTCCGGTTACGCTGCTGGGCGATCTGTCCGGCCGGCGGGTGCTGGACCTCTGCGCCGCACCCGGCGGCAAAACCATGCAACTGGCGGCAGGCGGGGCGGATGTTACCGCCGTCGATGTCTCCAAAGAGCGCCTGAAACGGGTGCGCGAGAACCTGACCCGCACCGGACTGGCGGCCGAAATCATCACCGCCGACGCCGTGCGCTGGGATCCGGCAGACCCGTTCGACGCCATCCTGCTGGACGCCCCCTGTTCGGCCACCGGCACCATCCGCCGCCACCCCGACCTGCCGTTTGCCAAATCCGGCGAGATGAAAAAACTGCTGGGCCTTCAGGCCAAACTGCTGGACCGCGCCTATAGCTGGCTGAAACCGGGCGGGCGCATGGTCTATTGCACCTGCTCGTTACTACCGGCCGAGGGCGAAGGCCAGATCGCGCGCTTTCTCGACCGTCACAAGGACGCAAGACAGGCATCCGCGCCCGATCTGCCTGCCGACTGGACGGACACTTACGGCGGCCTGCGTCTGCGGCCGGACTTCTGGGCGGATCAAGGCGGGATGGACGGGTTTTACGCCGCAATACTGGAAAAACCTAGCGCGTGACATTTCCTGTGTCGCGCCTGTATATTCGCCGCGAAACTATCGGACCCCGCCAATGTCGAACCTGATATGGAAAATCCGCGCCGCGTTATATCGCATGGACCGCGCCAACTCCGCGATGTGGAACCGCTTTCGCGCCCGCCGCGCGTTTGCCCGCAAGGTTCCGACCGCATTCCACCATTATACCGAGCCTCGCTCCATCGGCTCTTTCGAACAGGGCGAACTCCTCAAAAACCGCAGGTTTTTTTTCGCGGGGGAACAAGTCGCCGCGCCGACCCGCTCCATTTGGTCGCTGCCGTCGCCGTCGCCGGAATTCACCGCCAACCTGCACGGATTCAACTGGCTTGACGACCTTGCCGCCGTCGGTGATCCGGTGGCCTGCGAACTGGCCCAAAGCTGGATTCTCGACTGGATCCGGCGCTACGGGTCCGGGACCGGTCCGGGCTGGACAGCCGCACTGACCGGCCGGCGTATATTGCGGATCTGCGCCCACGCCCGTTTCGTCATGCACGCGCTGGACGACCACGCCATAGAAACGGTCTTTCGCTCGCTGGCGCGCCAACTGAACTATCTGGGCAAAAGCTGGCGCAAGGAACAGGCCGGCCAACCCCGTTTCGAGGCGCTCGCCGGCCTGATCTATGCCGGCGTTTCGTTCAAAGGCCGCGAACGCTCGCTGATTGCCGCCAATGCTGCGCTTGGCGCGGAATGCGACAGGGAAATCGGTATCGACGGGGACATAGCGACCCGCAACCCCGAAGAACTTATGGAATTGTTCACGCTGGTCACATGGGTCTGCCGCACACTGCAAGACGCCGATGTCCAACCCGACCCGCGACTGCTTTGCGCCATGGAACGGGTCGCACCGACCCTGCGCAGCCTGCGTCTGGGCGACGGAACATTGACACGGTTTCACGGCGGCGGGCGCGGTGCCGAAGGCCGTCTGGACCAGGTGCTTTCCGACAGCCGCATCCGGCGCAGCCGCGCCGGCGAACTGGCAATGGGGTACGATCGCCTGACCGCCGCGCGCATCACACTGCTGGTGGATTGCGCCAAACCGCCAACGTTCACGGCCTCAAGGCATGGCCACGCCAGCACGCTGGCATTCGAAATGTCGTCGGCGCGCCAGCCGGTCATCGTCAATTGCGGTGCCGGACAAAAATTCGGCGCGGAATGGGAACACGTCAGCCGCGCAACCGGCGCGCACAGTACCGTGGTCGTTGGCGGCGAATCCTCGTCCGTGATCGACACGCCGGGCTTCGTCAGCCGGACATTCGGCGAACGGCTGCTGCACACCCCGCAAACCGTCACCCGCACCCGCAGCACCGACCGGCAAGGCAGCTGGTTGCTGACCTCGCACGACGGCTACGCCGAAACCCGGGGCGTCATCCACCAACGCCGCATTTTTCTTAGCCCCGACGGCAAGGAATTTCGCGGTCAGGACACCCTGAGCGCCAAAACCGACGCACACAAAGCCCTGCTGGACAAGTCGCGCAAAACCCCGTTCGCGGCACATTTCCACCTGCACCCCGACGTGCGCGCCCGCCTCGACGACGACGCCCGCACGGTTTCCCTGCACTTGCCGAACAACGAAATATGGGTTTTTCGGCAGGACGGCGGCAAAATCCGGCTTGAAACCTCGGTTTATCTGGATCAATGGCAATTAAAGCCGCGGGCAAGCAAACAGATTGTGGTATCTTCGCGTGTTGTGGAGTATGGGGGGCAAATAACCTGGATATTCAAGCGGGTCCAAGATGGCGAGCGTACGCCCATTGTCGAACGGGATACCTCGGACAGCTAATGCCCCGCCACAATCGGAGCCTGCCCCATGCCCACAAACATCGTCCCTGTCAAACGCGCTCTGCTGTCGGTTTCCGACAAAACCGGCCTGATCGAACTGGCACAAAAGCTGCACGACCACGGCGTCGAACTGTTATCGACCGGCGGCACCGCCAAGGCGCTGCGCGATGCCGGCCTGCCGGTAAAGGACGTCTCGGACATTACCAACTTCCCCGAGATGATGGACGGCCGCGTCAAAACCCTGCACCCGATGGTCCACGGTGGCCTGCTGGCGCTGCGAGACAACCCCGACCACGTTGCGGCAATGCAGAAACACGGCATCGGCAACATCGACCTGCTGGTCGTGAACCTGTATCCGTTCGAAGCAACGGTCGCCGCAGGCGCGGATTTCGAAACCTGCATCGAAAACATCGACATCGGCGGCCCTGCGATGATCCGCGCGGCGGCCAAAAACTACGGATTCGTCACGGTCGTTGTAGACGTAGAGGATTACGAGGGCATTATTGCGGAACTCGACACCCACAACGGCGGCACCTGCCCGAAATTCCGCAAAAAACTGGCACAAATCGCCTTTGCCCGCACTGCGGCCTATGATGCGGCGGTATCCACATGGATGGCCGACGCCATCGACCGCCCCAACCCGCGCCGTCGCGCCATTGCCGGAACGCTGGCGCAAACCCTGCGTTACGGCGAAAACCCGCATCAGACCGCGGCCTTCTATGTGGACGGCACCGACCGCCCGGGCGTCGCGACCGCCAAACAACACCAGGGCAAGGAACTGTCCTACAACAATTTCAACGACACCGACGCGGCCTTTGAACTGGTGGCCGAATTCGACCCTGCCGACGGTCCCGCCTGCGCCATTATCAAACACGCCAACCCCTGCGGCGTAGCCCGCGGCGCCACCATGATCGAGGCCTACAAAGCCGCGTTCAACACCGATCAGGTATCGCCCTTCGGCGGCATTATCGCGCTAAACCAGACGCTGGACGGCGAAACCGCAGCGGAAATAACCAAAATCTTTACCGAAGTCGTGATCGCACCGGATGTGACCGACGAAGCCAAGAGTATTTTTGCAAAGAAGAAGAACCTGCGGCTGTTAACCACCGGCTCGCTTCCCGATGTGCTGGCGGCGGGGCGCACATGGCGCAAGGTTGCGGGCGGTTATCTGGTGCAGGATCGCGACAACGGCCATCTGACCGTGGATGATCTGGAAGTCGTCACCAAACGCGCCCCGACCGGGGCCGAACTCGCCGATCTGATGTTTGCCTGGCGCATTGCCAAACACGTCAAATCGAACGCGATTATCTACGTCAAGGATGGCGCCACTGTCGGTGTCGGTGCCGGCCAGATGAGCCGCGTCGATTCAACCCGCATCGCCGCCCGCAAGGCCGCGGATATGGCCGAGGCGCTGGGTCTTGCCGACCTGCCGACCAAAGGCTCCGTTGTGGCATCCGATGCGTTCTTCCCCTTCGCCGACGGCCTGATCACCGCCGCCGAGGCAGGCGCAACCGCCGTTATCCAGCCGGGCGGCTCCATGCGCGACGCCGAAGTGATCGCGGCGGCGAATGACGCCGGTCTGGCAATGGTGTTCACCGGGATGCGGCATTTCCGGCACTAGGGCGGTGACCCATAAACCCCGCACCGCCAGTTA
>CAZDLV010000034.1:0-14414 GCA_964506345.1 uncultured Rhodobacterales bacterium
TCAGCGAAGCCGCTGGCGAGGGGCAAGTTGCCAAATTGTTTCAAGCCGGATCTAGACGGAGGCGCGAAACACCGCGCCATAATGGAACGGCGGCAGCTCGGCCACCATTTCCAGCGCGAAACCTTCCTGTTCGACCAGCTTGCTAAGCGTTACCGGGCTCATCCGCAATTCGGTCAACGGTCCGCGCGCCATGCCCAGAACCTGCGTTTCCTCGCGATCCAGCACATGCCAGTTGACGACGATGAACAACCCGCCCGGTTTCAGAACCTTGCGTACCGCCCGCACCATCGCTGGCTGGTCAGGCACGCCATGAAACGTATTTGCGATCATCACCGCATCGACCTTTTCATCCATCATCGTATCAAGGCTGCGCGCGTCGCCAAGGTGCCAGTTGCATTCGGGCGCGCGGGCGCGTTTTACCGCTTTTTGCGCCCGCGAGATCATAACCGGGTCGATATCGACACCGATGACATTGCCGTCCAGCAATTTTGCCAGTGGCACGGTAAACATCCCGTCACCGCAACACAGGTCTACGACCTGCATCCCCGGCTTGATGCAAACCTTGCGCAAAACCTGTTCGGGGCGCGGCCACAATACCTTCCACCAGTCGGAATCCGGCATTGCGGTTGCGGGGAACAGGGCGTCTCGGTCGAACTTTGTCATCGGTATCCTATCTGTCCGGTGGGGCTAAACCACGATGAACTGCCCCATCATTCCGGCGTCTTCGTGTTCCAGAATGTGGCAGTGATACATGAACGGGCTGTCGGGGTCGGCGTAATCCTCGAACCGCATGATGACGCGCACAGATTCGTTGCCACGCAATGTCACCACGTCCTTGCGACCTTTTTCATTGGCGGCAGGCGGCTGGCCGTTCCGGTCGAGGATCTGGAACTGCACATCGTGAACGTGGAAAATATGCGGCATGCTGGAAACATTGCGAATGTCCCAGATTTCCGTATCACCACTTTTTACCGTTTCATCGATGCGGTTGATATCCATTTCCTTGCCGTTGATGGTGTGGACCTTGCCACCGAACATCATGGCCGGTCCCATGCGGGTTTCCATATCGAAGCGGCGGGTTTTCACGGCCTCTTTCGGATCGATCCAGTCGATGGACGTCAGGGTTTCCGGCAGTGCCGGCGTGCTGGCCAGCGTGTCCGCCGCGCGGATCTCCAGAAACTTGAATGCCGCGTTCGAGGCGTTAAGCAAGGTAACCGTCTCGCCCGCTGTCAATTCCACAACGATTTCGCCGCGCTCGCCCGGGCCAAGCAACAGCCGGTTCATCCCGACCGGTTTTTCCAGCAGCCCGCCATCCGTGGCGATCTGCTTGAAGTTGCGGTTATCGTCAAACCCCAGATAATAGAAACTGGCGTTCGAGCCGTTCAGGATCCGCAGCCGCACCCGATCCGTGGTGGCATCGAAATAGGCGGCAATCGTGCCATTGGTCAACGGCACATTGCCGGTTTTTCCCATCATGACATCCATGCGGCCACTGGTGTAATCCATGCTGCCGTCGCGGGCAAAATCGCGGTCCTGCAACACCACCGGAATATCGTTCACGCCGTATTCTTTCGGCAGGTCCAGCGCATCGGTCTCGGCGTCGTCGATATAGACCATACCGGCGATTCCGCGCCACACATGCTCGGACGTTTTGTGCAGAAAATGCGCGTGATACCACAGGCTCGCGGCCTTCTGTTTCACGGTGAATTCCGGCGACCATGTTTCGCCTGCCGGCACAATCTGGTGCGGACCGCCATCCATTTTCGCAGGCAGGTGCATCCCGTGCCAATGCAGGGTTGTGGGTTCGTCCATGGTGTTGGCGACGTTGATGCGCACATCCTCGCCATCACGCATTTTCAGGATCGGCCCCAGATAGCTGCCGTTGATGCCGCTGGTTCTGGTCTGGTAGCCGGTGAAAAATTCGGTCGTGCCGTTCTGCACTGTCAGGTCATAGACCCGCACGCCACCGTCAATCCGCCCTGCGTCCAGCGCCGGAATTTTCAGGGCGTTTATCGCACCGGCCGGCTGTGCGAACGCCGCCAGCGGCAATCCCGCAGCGCCCAGGACCAATATCCCCGAGGCGCCTGTTTTCAAAAAATTACGGCGGCTAAATCCGCGTAGCGAAGGTGTCATAATAATATTCCTTGTTTGGTTGGCCAATAACTAGAGATTCCCCCCCGTGGAAGGTCAAGGCCGCGCCGGCGCATAATATATAAAAAACATACGCATTTCGGCAGTTTTATGCTATGTGAATGGTATTAATTTACAAAACTCCCGAAAAACCGCTGAGTTTCGGGAAAAAAGATCGGAACGACAATTGGCCGGATAAAATGCCGCAGCGCAAAAAAATTCGTCAGGCGGCAATAAATATGCCGTAACTACCTGTAAAACCCAGTATAACAGATTTTCCTGACATTATCACAGAAGTGTTGCCACCGTCGTTGTGAATAATTGGTTCAGGTCATGTCCAATGCAGGGTAACATCCTAGGGTCCGCAACATTGAAACAAAGATCGGAGATGACAGATGACTATGTCTAAATCGCTTACACGAATGGCCGCAATTTTCGCAATCGGCTTGATGGGTGCGAACGCGGCTGCTGCCGACGGTTTGCTTATGCCGGATTTTGACGCTTCGCTCGGGCGGACCCTCTTTGCCTCGAAAGGGTGCGTTGTTTGTCACTCGATCAACGGCATCGGCGGGACCGACGCACCGGCACTGGACGCGGGTGCAATGACCGACCCGATGAACCCGTTTGATTTTGCCGCCCGCATGTGGCGCGGCGCACCGGCGATGATCATGATGCAGGAAGACGAACTGGGCGCCCAGATCGAACTGACCGGCTCGGACATCGCGGCCATCATCGCATTCGCCCATGACGGCGCCGAGCAGGCCAAATTCACCGAGGCCGACATCCCCGACTATATCAAGGCCATCATGAACAAATCCGAATAGGCGCGGCGGATCACAAGGAGGACCCGTTATGAAAACCGGACTACGAACCACGTTTTTGTCGGTAACGGCAGGTTTGTCGTTGATGGCGGCGCCGGCCCTGGCCGACCTGTCGCCGGGCAACTATTACGACCACGGCATGAACGGTTGGAGCGGCGGCTGGTTTCTCGGCCCTCTTTTCATGATCCTGATGATTGCCGCGATCGCGGCAGCCATCGCGGTGCTTGTGCGTCTTTTCGGCGGCATGGGCGGCGGCAGCGGTGCCAAACAGAACGCGGCACTCGATTTGCTGAATGCCCGTTTTGCCAAAGGCGAGATCGACGAAGATGAATACCAGCGCCGCAAACAGGTTTTGCTGGGCTGAATTCACGCCGATAACGAAAATACTACCCGGCGCCGTCGATTGCGCCGGGTAATTTGTCTCCGGCCACTTGACTTCATACAGCAGGCCCTGAAACTCTCGCGCACCACCCGATGCGATACAGGAGCGCGCCCGCATGTACCTTAAACGAACCCTTCATCTGGTTGCCATCTGGGCCATCGCCGCCGGCGTTTCCGGCGTTTCCTTCTATCTGATCTGGGGCAACTGGCCGGACGGGGGGCGCTATTTATGGCAGGTTGCCACGGCTTTGTTGTCACTACCGACGGCATTCCTGCACACGGTGGTGTTTTTCCAGAACATCGTCGTCAGCGCCGCCGGCGCGGTATTTCTGGTGTTCGTGGTGGTTTACTGGATCATCATGGTCCGCCTGCAATCGGCGTATATCCGCAAGGGGCGGCGCCTTCACCTCGGTATATTTGTGGCGATTTTGCTGATTTCAGCTATCCGCTGGATGTATTACGCCGACGGGCTGGTCGGAATTTAGCCGGCGATCCTCGTTGACTTTACGGGGCAAAACCGTAAACCTGCACCGGCAAGGTTCCCCGTATGAATGCAAAGCGTTCGGGGATGAAACGGGAATGCGGACAGAAACTACCCATCAGGGATTTCGACGCCGCAGCCGCCCCCGCGACTGTATGTGGCGAGCAGAACACCATTGACCACTGGCGCAAGCCGGGAAGGCGGTGTTCCGCGTCCGAGCCACAAGCCAGGAGACCGGCCCTGCATAACGTCAACGAACGCCGTCGGGTGAGACGGCAAAGGAGAATACAAAATGACTACTGCTATTACACAGGCCCGCGCCGGCACGACATTTTCGTCGATTGCGCTGGTGGCCTTCATGGGCGTCGCCCTGTTGTTCGTTTCGGGAATGGCCAGCTCGGCGACCATCCACGACGCGGCCCACGATGTCCGGCACGCTGCCGGTTTCCCCTGCCACTAATCATGGTTAAAAAAATGGTTGTCAGCGCAGTGTTCGCTGGCTTTGTAACGGCGGTGTTCGTATCGCTGTTGCAATTCACTTTGCTTGTCCCCCTGATTCAAGAGGCCGAGCTGTATGAAACCGGGCAACTCGTCCACTTTGGCGGTGCGGCGGCAACGGCGCCCGATGTCGCCGATATCACGGTGCAGACCGACTGGGCGCGCAACGCGGTGACCGCGATTGCCAACATACCTACCTATCTGTCGTTCACCCTGATCCTGGTGGCGCTGATGGCCTTCGCCGAAAGCAAGGGCATCACGGTAACGACGCGCAACGGTTTGTTGTGGGGAATCGGCGGTTATGCGGTGGTGCAACTATTGCCGGCTATCGGCTTGCCACCGGAATTGCCGGGCATGTATGCGGCCGAATTGCGTCCGCGCCAGATCTGGTGGGTGGCCACGCTGGTCCTTGGCGGCGGGGGCGTTGCGGCGATTGCCTTTGGCAAAAACTGGATGGTCTGGGGTGCGGGCATTCTCGCCATTGCCCTGCCGCACATCATCGGCGCGCCGCAACCGGAAGTGTTCGGCGGGGTTGTTCCGCCGGAACTCGCGGCGGAATTCACCGCGCGCAGTCTGGCGATCAACGGCATCGTCTGGACGGCAATGGGCGCACTGGTCGCCCATTTCTGGAGCCGCGAGAAATCCGCATAGCCAGAAGTGCCGAAACAAAAAAACGTGGCGCCGGATTTCGGCGCCACGTTGCATTTTACCGGATTTCACGTTGGCGAAAGCGGCTTAGTTGGTTGTTGCGAAGGTCGCAAGATACGCAATCAGATTGGCGCGATCTTCGGGTTTTTTCAAACCGCTGAACGACATCTTGGTTTTCTTGATGAAGTTTTTCGGTTTTGTCAGCCACGCGTCGAGGTTTTCAACAGTCCAGACATCGCCGGCCTCGTTGCGCGCGATCATGCCTTTGGAATAACGGTAACCTTCGACAGACCCTATCGTGTTGCCGACAACATTGGTCAGGATCGGACCAACGCGGTTTTTCGCACCGTCGCCGATCTGGTGGCAGGCTTTACATTTTTTGAAAATTTTCTCGCCGGCTGTCGCGTCACCACCGGCCAGTGCGGCCTGAATGATCGCAGCGGCATCCATCGATGTGCCTTCGGGTGTTGCGGTGGCGTCCTGCGCGAAAGCGCCGGTTGTGCCCAATGCGAGTGCGCCTGCAACGGCGAGTGTGGTCATCAGTTTCATGGTTCTGCCTTTCCTAATTGTTTCACGCAGTTATTACGCCATTCCGGCATAGAATCAATGCGATATATTGCCCACATCATAGCGCATACCGGCGTAAAACCGGTTCTCACGTTTACTTTACTTCGGGCGGGTTTTTGGCGCGGTGCATTATACCCTTGGCAAGCCCCGCGCAATGGTTCAAAACGCGACAGGAAATAAAAACGGACTCACCCATGCGTTCCCTTGACTGTTTCAAAGCCTACGATATTCGCGGTAAACTCGGCAAAGACCTGTCAACCTGCATTGCCTACGACATTGGCGCAGCCGTTGCGCAAAGCCTGTCACCGCGCACCGTTGTGCTGGGCGGCGATTGCCGTGAAAGCAGCGCCGAACTGAAACAGTCGGTCGCCGACGGTCTGGTGGACATGGGCGTCGATGTGATCGACATCGGCATGACCGGAACCGAGGAACTGTATTTCGCCACCGACCATCTAAAGGCCGACGCCGGCATCGAAATCACCGCCTCGCACAACCCGATCGATTATAACGGCATGAAACTGGTCGGTCGCGGCGCCCGCCCGCTGGATCCGGCAACCGAACTGGCCGACATCCGCGACATCGCCGAAAAACGCAATTTCATCCGCTCGGGTTTCGTTGGCACCGTAACCCGTCAGGACGTCCGGCAGGCCTACGCCGCCAAGGTCGTGTCGTTTGTCGATCCGCAAAAACTGGCACCGTTGAAAATTCTGGTCAACGCCGGCAACGGCACCGCAGGCCCCGCGTTCGACGAAATCGCCCGCCAACTGGCGGATGCGGGCGCGCCACTGGAATTCGTGCGGCTGGACCACACCCCGGACAGCAGCTTCCCGCACGGCATTCCCAACCCGTTGTTGCCCGAAAACCAGCCGCGCAGCGCCCGCGCGGTGATCGAAAGCGGCGCGGATTTCGGCGTGGCATGGGACGGTGACTTCGACCGTTGTTTTTTCTTTGACGGGCAGGGAAATTTCATCGACGGTTACTATATCGTCGGCTTGCTGGCACAACAGGCGCTGATGGCCAACCCCGGTGCCACCATTATCCACGACCCGCGCATGATCTGGAACACGCAGGAACTGGTGGCCAGCCACGGCGGCACGTCGGTGCAAACCCGCACCGGCCACGCCCATTTGAAAACGGCGATGCGCGACCACGATGCGGTTTACGGCGGCGAGATGAGCGCCCACCATTATTTCCGCGATTTCATGTATTGCGACAGCGGCATGATCCCGTGGCTGATGGTGGCCGAACTTGTCTCGGCGACCGGCACCCCGCTGGCCAACCTTGTGCGCGACCGGCAGGCGGCGTTTCCCGGCTCGGGCGAACAGAATTTCACCATTCCGGATCCAGCCGCTGCCCTGTCGGAAATCGAATCCCGGTATGCAGCGGCGGCGGCCAACGTGGCGCATGACGACGGGCTAAGCATGGATTTCGGAGACTGGCGCATGAATTTGCGGTCTTCCAGCACCGAACCGCTGGTCCGGTTGAATATTGAATCCCGCGCCAATCCCGCGATCGTAAAATCCCGGTTGGCCGAACTGACCGCCCTGCTAAACACCCTGTCATAACAAAGGGCGACCCGACAGGCCGCCCCCGTTTCGCAGTTTCCGACGTGAATTTACGTCGGCTGGTTCGTTGCGTTTGTGCTGCCGCTCAAAGCCAGCATAATCAATGCCAGCGCGATCAGCGGGATCAGCCATGCGGACCCGCTGGCCATTGCGGTTGTGTCTGCCATCACCGGCGCGCTCTGCGTCGAATAGGCGGCCCCACCGGCCAGCGCGTTTGTGGCGAATGTTGTCAAGGCAGCGGCTGTCAAAGCAATTTTTTTCATGTGTATTCCTCCGGAACAGGTAACCCCCCGGAACCGTCCAGAGGGGTATTTATTTCAGTTTATGCGATCTATCGCGTCAACCCCCTTTGAAAAGCGTTTTGGTCGTCGCGCCGCTCAAAGCCAGCATAATCAATGCCAGCGCGATCAGCGGAATCAGCCATGCGGATCCGCTGGCCATTGCGGTCGTGTCTGCCATCACCGGCGCGCTCTGCGTCGAATAGGCGGCCCCACCGGCCAGTGCGTTTGTGGCGAATGCTGTCAAGGCAGCGGCTGTCAAAGCAATTTTTTTCATGTGCTCTCTCCTGAATAAAGACGTCGATACATATTTTTCGGCGCCCCAACACTCCCGAATTTTGCAGGCAAGTCAATGATTTTCGCTCTTTACCCCCGTTAAACCGTGGAATTCCACCACGGGACGAGCAACAGACGCAAACGCAACCGGATAACCGTCCATGTGGGCGGTTTACCGCTGCGCCTTGTGGCCTTGTATCCGCCAGAGCGGCGCGGTAGCGTTTCGCGAATAAACCCCGGGGGTTACCATGTCTGACACCGCCCTTGTCATAGGCGCCGGAATCACCGGCATCTCCGCCGCCTGTTCGCTGCGCCGTGACGGCTGGCGCGTGACCGTGATCGACCGCGTGGCCCCGGGCGATCCGGCGCAGACCTCCTTCGGCAACGCCGGCTTGCTGGCCCGCTCCGCCGTGGTCCCCGTGTCCGAGCCGGGCCTCTGGGCCAGAATGCCCCGCATGTTGTTCGACCCGTCCTCGCCGCTGTTCCTGCGCTATGCCTACCTGCCGCGCCTGCTGCCGTGGTTGCTGCCGTTCCTGCGCAATTCCACTCCCGCCCGCGCCGCCCGCATCACCGCGCAGATCGCCGAGCTGACCGGCGATTCCGTTGACCGGCACCAGAGCCTCGCCGCCGGAACCCCCGCCGCAAAATACCTGCGTACCGGCGATTACGCCTATGTCTACCGCAGCCGCGCGGACTATGAATCCAATGCCCGCACCAACGCGCTCAAGGCCGCGCAAGGTTATGCCCCCGACTACCTCGACCGTGCCGCGCTGGAAAAACGGTTTCCCGACCTCGGCCCCGCCTACGGCTTTGCCGCACTTTACCCCGATCACGGCTGGATCACCGACCCCGGCGCCTATGTCGCCGCCCTCGCCCGCCACTTCACCGCCAACGGCGGCCGTTTTTTGCAAGGCGAAATCGCCACCGTCACCGCAGGCCCGCGCCCCCGCGCCACCCTTGCCAACGGCGAAACCCTCGCGGCCGCGAAAATCATCCTCGCCACCGGCGCATGGTCCAACCCGCTTGCCCGCCCGAACGGACAAACCGCCCGCGTGGAATCCGAGCGCGGCTACCACCTGTCCCTGCACGGCGCCAACATCACCCCGGCCCACCCGTTCATGGTCGCCGACGCACAATTCGTCGTCACCCCGATGAACGGTTTCCTGCGCGCCGCCGGCATTGTCGAGTTCGGCGGCCTGCAAGCCCCTGCCTCGCAAGCCCCGTTCGACCTGCTGGAAAAACAGTTGAAACAGGTTTTCCCGACCCTGACTTTCGCGCGCGCCGAAAAATGGATGGGCCACCGTCCGACCCTGCCCGACAGCCTGCCGGCCATCGGCGAATCCCCCGACGCCCCGAACGTCATCCACGCCTACGGCGGCCAGCACATCGGCCTGACCATCGGCCCGCGCCTCGGCGCCATGGTGGCCGAAATCGCACGGGGCAGGGGCAACACAAACCGCGACGCCTACCGCGTCGGGCGCTGAATCACTCCCACTCCATTTCCTGAAACACCTCTTGTGCGTTTTTCCGCGCCAGCTTGTCAAAGTTGACCAACCCGGAAAACGCCGACTGGTCCACATTGACGGATCCGATAATATCCCCGCCCCCGTCAATAAATTCCGCCATCCGTGTGCGCAAATTCACCAGATAGTCATAGGTATCCGCCGTCGCGGTTGCCATGTCGGTCGCCCTGCCATGCCCGGGAACCACATGCGCCGCCCCTGTTGCCGCAAGCGCCTCGAAAACCGAAATCCAGCTGCGCGCGTTTGATTGCGGGCCGACACCCAGCAGCCGGTCAACATACACGATATCCCCCGTGAACACCGTATCCTTCGACGGAACCCAGACAAAACTGTCGCCCGGCGTGTGTGCCTGCCCGACATGGCGCACCTCGAACCCCGTGCCGCCCAGATTGAAATCATAGGCATCGGTAAAGGTCACGTCGGCATAAACCGGCCCGGTTCCGTCCAGCTTTTCCTGCAACCCGAACGCCAGCGCCGAAAACTGTTCCGATCCACGATCCCGCTGGTCCGCCACCGCATCCCCCGAGGCCACGATCTCCGCCCCTTGCGCCTTCCAATAGCCGTTCCCGACCCAGCGGTGATCCTGCCCGCCGGTATTTATGACAACCTTCACCGGCAAATCCGTGATCGTGTCAATCGCCGCATCGATCGCCGCCGCGCCCAGCCAGCTGCCGCCCGCATCGACCAGAACAACCCCCGCGTCGGTCACCACCACACCAAAGGTGGCATTGTTGGCCAGATTTTCCTGCGTCCGCGGCCCCAGATCCCCGACAATCGCATACACCCCGTCAGTGACCTTCTGCACCTCCAGTGCGGAAACGGAAACGGGGATCAGGGCCGCAAGGGCTGCAAACAAAAAGCGCATGGAAAACTCCGGCAAAAGAAAAGGGACCACCCGAAAGCGGTCCCCCTCAATACCGTATTCCACATTTATTTCAAGTGGAACCTAGTCCTCGTAATCGCCGAGCGGCGGACAGGTGCAAACCAGATGCCGGTCGCCATAGGCATTGTCCACCCGATTGACCGGCGGCCAGTATTTGTCCACACGGAACGCCCCCGGCGGAAAACACGCCTGCTCGCGCGAATACTTGCGGTCCCAGTCCCCGACCAGATCCTCTACCGTATGCGGCGCATTGGCCAGCGGGCTGTCCTCGTGGCTGATCTCGCCGGCTTCGATGGCACCGGCCTCCTCGCGGATGGCCAGCATGGCGGTGATAAACCGGTCGATCTCGGCCTTCGGCTCGCTCTCCGTCGGTTCCACCATCAGCGTTCCGGCCACCGGCCAGCTCATGGTCGGCGCGTGGAAACCGCAATCCATCAGCCGCTTGGCAATGTCGTCCACCGATACATGCGCCGCCTCGTTCAATGGCCGCGTGTCCAGAATACATTCGTGCGCCACCCGCCCGCGCGCCGATTTGAACAGCACGTCATAGGCCCCCTCCAGCCGCTTGGCGATATAGTTGGCGTTCAGGATGGCCACCTTGGTTGCCTGCGTCAGCCCCGCGCCGCCCATCAGCAGCAGATAGGCCCAGCTGATTACCAGGATCGAGGCGCTCCCCATCGGCGCTGCCGTCACCGGACCAACCTCGCCCGAGCCATCCACCGCACCGGGCAGATACGGCTCCAGATGTGCGCCGACACCGATCGGCCCCATGCCCGGCCCGCCGCCGCCGTGGGGAATGGCAAAGGTCTTGTGCAGGTTCAGATGGCTGACATCGCCACCGATCCGCCCCGGTTTCACCAGTCCGGCCATGGCGTTCATATTCGCCCCGTCGATGTAAACCTGTCCGCCGTATTCATGCGTGATATCACAAACCTCGCGTACGGTTTCCTCGAACACCCCGTGGGTGGAAGGATAGGTGATCATGCAGGCCGCCAGCTTGTCGCCCGCCGCCGCAGCCTTGGCGCGGAAATCCTCCAGATCGATGTCGCCGTTTTCTGCGGTTTTCACCACCACGACCTTCCAGCCCGCCATATGGGCGCTGGCCGGATTGGTCCCGTGCGCCGACGACGGGATCAAACAAACATCCCGATCCCCCTCGCCGCGTGCCGCGTGATAATTGCGAATGGTCAGCAACCCCGCATATTCCCCCTGCGCGCCGCAATTGGGCTGCAACGACATGGCGTCATAGCCGGTGATCTCGCACAATTGCGCCTTCAGGTGTTCGGTCAGTTCGGTATACCCTTCGGCCTGGTCCAGCGGCACATAGGGGTGCAGGTTGGCAATCCCGAACCACGTCAACGGGATCATCTCGGCGGTCGCGTTCAGCTTCATGGTGCAGGATCCCAGCGGGATCATCGCCCGGTCCAGCGCCAGATCCCGATCCGCCAGCCGCCGCATATAGCGGGTCATCTCGGCCTCCGACCGGTTCATATCGAAAATCGGATGGGTCAGGTATTCGGTTTCACGCAGGTTTTCCTCGGGCAGGCGATATTCACCGTTCTTGAAATCCGCGTCGCGCAGGTCGCCGCCAAAGGCACGCCAGACCGCCTCGATGGTTTCCGGGCGGGTCTGTTCGTCCAGCGAAATCCCGATCCGGTCCGCGCCCACCTTGCGCAGGTTGATCCCGTTGGCCACGGCCGCATCCATAACGACACCCTGCAACGCCCCGACCTTTACCGTGATCGTATCGAAAAACACTTCGGGTTCGACCACAAATCCCAGCGTCTCCAGCCCGCGCGCCATGCGCACGGTCTTGCGATGCACCGACTGCGCAATCGCTTTCAGCCCCGCCGGCCCGTAAAACACCGCATACATCGCCGCCATGACCGCCAGCAGCGCCTGTGCCGTGCAGACGTTGGAATTCGCCTTCTCGCGCCGGATATGCTGCTCGCGGGTCTGCAACGCCAGCCGATAGGCCTTGTTGCCGCGCGCATCCACCGACACCCCGATAATCCGCCCGGGCATGGAGCGTTTCAACTTGTCCGTTGTCGCCATATAGGCCGCGTGCGGTCCGCCGTATCCCATCGGCACGCCGAAACGCTGCGTGTTGCCGACGGCAATATCCGCCCCCATCTCGCCGGGGGATTTCAGCAGACACAGCGCCAGAATATCCGCCGCCATCACCGCAATCGCCTTGTGTTCGTGCAGGCTGGCAATGCAGGGGGTAAAGTCCCGCACCCGCCCGTAGGTCCCCGGATACTGGAAAATCGCCCCGAACACCGCCGAGGGGTCCATATCCATTTCCGGATTGGCCACGATCACCTCGATCCCCAGCGGCTCGGCACGGGTTCTGATCACCGCGATCGTCTGCGGGTGGCAGTTCTCGTCAACGAAAAACACGTTGGATTTCGATTTCGCCGCCCGTTTGGCCATGGTCATCGCCTCGGCCGCCGCCGTCGCCTCGTCCAGCAACGAGGCATTGGCAATCTCCAGCCCCGTCAGGTCCGAAACCATCGTCTGGAAATTCAGCAGGGCCTCCAGCCGCCCCTGCGCGATCTCCGGCTGATAGGGGGTATAGGCCGTATACCATGCCGGATTTTCCAGAATATTGCGCTGGATCACCGGCGGCGTCATGGTGCCGTAATACCCCTGCCCGATCAGCGAGGTCAGCACCTTGTTCTTCTTGATCACCTGCCGCATGTGGTGCAGCACGTCGCGCTCCGACATCGCCTCGCCCAGTTCCAGCGCCCCTTCCTGCCGGATATCCGCCGGCACCGTCTCGTCGATCAGCTCGTCCAGCGAGCCGACGCCGATCACGTCGAGCATCTCTTCCATCTCCGTCGGGGACGGCCCGATATGGCGGCGGTTGGCGAAATCATAGGGCTGATAGGGGGTCGGGTGGAAAGGCATGGCAAATGTCCTTGCAAGGGGAATACGGCCCCGCGCATCGCACGGGGCCGGAAAATCAGGCGGTAAAGGCTTTGTAGGCGGTTTCGTCCATCAGGTTCGACAACTCGGCCGTATCCTTGATCTTGACCTTGTAGAACCAGGCGTTGCCCTCGGGGTCCTCGTTGACCGATCCCGGCTCGTCTTCCAGCGCCGAATTGGCCTCCAGAATTTCCATCGCGACGGGGGCATACAGCTCCGACGCCGCTTTCACGCTCTCGACCACGCCGATCTCGTCGTCCTTGTCGAAGGTCTCGCCGACCTCCTGCAACTCGACGAAAACCACTTCGCCCAGCGCCTCGGCCGCATGTTTGGTAATGCCGAGCGTTGCGGTATCCCCGTCAACATCCAGCCACTCGTGTTCTTCGGAATAATAGATCGCCATCGGGGTTGTCTCCTATCGTTTGTAGTTCTGCTGCACGAACGGCAGTTTGATGATGGTCGCGGGCATCGCTTTGCCGCGAATAAGCAAATTCACCTTGGTATCCGGCGCGGCAAATTCGCTGGCAACATAGCCCATCGAAACCGGCCCGCCAACCGTCGGCCCGAACCCGCCCGAGGTTATTTTGCCGATCACATTGCCGTCCATATCCGCCACCTCGACCCCGCGCCGCGCCGGTGCGCGCCCGTCGGGTTTGATCCCCACCAGCTTGCGCGACACCCCTTCGGCCAGCTCCCGCTGTATCCGCCCGGCGCCGGGAAACCCGCCTTCCTCGCGGCGGCGTTTCTGCATCGCCCAGGTCAGGTTCGCCTCCACCGGCGAGGTGTCGTTGTCGATATCGTTGCCATACAGGCACAGGCCCGCCTCCAGCCGCAGACTGTCGCGCGCGCCCAGCCCCGCAGGCTCCAGATCGGGATGCTCCAGAAACTTCCGCGTCACCTCGACGGTGCGCGCGCGCGGAATGGAAATCTCGTAACCGTCCTCGCCGGTATAGCCCAGCCGCGAGATACGGCATTCGACCCCGAAAACATCCGCCAGCGTGGTCTGCATGAACGTCAGCTCCGCCGCCGCCGGCGCCACCGCCCCGACGATGGCCTCCGCCGCTGGTCCCTGAATGGCGATCAACCCGCGGTCCAGTTCCACCACCTCGATATCCAGCGTCCGCATATGCGCGATATCCTGATCCCGCATCGAGGCATTGACCACCACAAACAGATGATCCCCCGCGTTGGAAACAATCAGGTCATCCATGATCCCGCCCTGCGCGTTGGTGAAAAACGTATAGCGCGCCTTGCCCTCCGGCAACGTGGTAAAGGCCGAGGGGGCAAGGCTCTCCAGCTTCGCCGCCACGTCCGTTCCGCGCAATTCCACCTGCCCCATATGCGAAACATCGAACAGCCCCGCCCTGGTCCGCACCTGGGTATGCTCGCCGACGATCCCCAACGGGTAGTTCACCGGCATTATCCATCCGGCAAA
>CAZDLV010000035.1:0-14376 GCA_964506345.1 uncultured Rhodobacterales bacterium
GGGTCGCGTTTCTGGCTGTGGATGAAGTCCATGAATTTATACGGGTCGCGGACGAAAAACACCGGAGTGTTGTTGCCGACCAGATCCCAGTTGCCTTCGGAGGTGTAGAACTTGATGGCAAAGCCGCGCACGTCGCGTTCGGCATCCGCCGCGCCTTTTTCACCGGCAACGGTCGAGAAACGCAGGAACAGGTCGGTTTGGGTGCCCGGCTGGAACACGGCCGCCTTGGTGTATTTCGTGATGTCGCCGGTCACGGTCAGCGTGCCGTAGGCGCCGGAGCCTTTGGCGTGGACGACGCGCTCGGGGGTGCGCTCGCGGTTGAAGCTGGCGTGTTTTTCGAACAGCTGCCAGTCCTGTGCCAGCAGCGGGCCGCGCGGGCCGGCGGTCAGGCTGTTCTGGTTGTCGGCAACGGGCGCGCCGTTGTTGGTGGTCATGACGGGACATTTCGACATTTCGATTCCTCCTTTGGAAGTTGATGTCCTGAAGGTAGGGCTTGACTGATGATTGGTAAAATATATTGATATTATGGATGTGATAGGGGTTGCTTATGAATATACGGGATTTGCAATATGTGGTGGCGGTGGCCGATGCGGGGCATTTCGGGCGCGCGGCGGCGGCGTGCCATGTCAGCCAGCCGGCGCTGTCGGGGCAGATAAAGAAGCTGGAGGCGCGGCTGGGTGTGGCGCTGTTCGAGCGGGGCAACCGGTCGGTGCGGATTACGCCGGTGGGGGCGCGGATTGTCGAGCGGGCGCGGGCTTTGCTGGCCTTGTCCGATGAAATCACCGAACTGGCGCGGGCGGCGCGTGATCCGCTGGCGGGGCCGTTCCGGCTGGGCATGATTGCCACGATCGGGCCGTATCTGGCGCCGCTGGTGCTGTCGGCCCTGCACGGGGCGATGCCGGAGCTGGAGCTGACGCTGGTCGAGGGTATGACGCGGGATCTGGAGGTGAATCTGGCGCGCGGGGAACTGGATGCGGTGATACAGGCGACCTTGCCGGTGGATACGGGGCTGCGGGCCGTGGCGCTGTATGACGAGCCGTTTCTGGTGGCGCTGGCGGCGGGGCATCCGCTGGCGGCGGGCGGGCGTGTCGATCTGGCGTCGATCCCCGAGGCGGAGCTGCTGTTGCTGGCGGACGGGCATTGTTTGCGCGATCAGGTTCTGGGGGCGTGTCACCGTTCGGGCGGCGGGGCGAACACGCGCGAGACCAGTCTGGAAACCCTGCTGGCGCTGGTTGCGGCGGGGGATGGTGTGACGCTGGTGCCGGAACTGGTGGCGCAGCGGGCGCGCGAGGGCGTGGTTTTGGCGCCCGTGGCCGGCGGGGTAACGGGGCGCGATGTGGTGTTGGTGTCGCGCGCGGGGTTTCCGCGCGGGCAGGTGCTGGAGGTGTTGGCCGGTGTGGTGCGGGAGCAGGTGGCGCTATACCGCGCCTAGCCCGCCGTCGATGCCGATACACTGGCCGGTCATGAAGCTGTTGGCCGGATCGGCGGCCCAGAGGATGGCCTGCACGATTTCGGCAACCGTGGCGAGGCGGCGCATCGGGATGCCGCGGGTCATCTGTTTTTCCGCCTCGGGGTCGGTCACGGCATCGCCTGCCATGTCGGTGGCGGCGAAGCTGGGGCAGATGGCATTGATCCGGGTTTTCTGGCGGGCGGATTCCAGCGCGGCGGTTTTGGTCAGCCCGACAACGCCGTGTTTGGCGGCGGCATAAACGCCGAGGGTTGGCGCGCCGCGCAGACCTGCCGCCGAAGCAATGTTGACAATGGCGCCGCCGTGCATCGCCGGAATCTGTGCTTGCAAGGCCCAGAATATGCCGAGCAGGTTGACCTCGATCACGCGGCGGGCTTCGGCCTCGGTAATTGCGGGAATGGCGGCAGGCGTGTGCAGGATGCCGGCGTTGTTGATGGCAATATCCAGTCGGCCGGTTTGTTCAAAGGCCAGATTGACCAGTTCGCGGGCATAGCGCGGGTCGGCGACATCGCCGTAAACGGTGCGTGTTGGTGGTGCGTTGGGGATTTGCATGGTGTCGCCCAGAACCAGAATGGCGCCGGCATCCTGAAATGCCTGTGCTGTGGCGGCCCCGATACCACGGGCGGCGCCGGTGATCAGGACGGTTTTTCCGACGAAGCTCATAGCGCGTTCGCAAACAGGTTGGCGGGGCCTTCGACGCCCATGCCGCCGTCAAGTGGCAGGATGCAGCCCGTTGTATAGGCGCCGCCGCGCCCGCACAGGAACAATGTGGCCCCCGCGATGTCTTCGGGTGTGCCGACGCGCCCTAGCGGGACGTTTTCCCCCACCCGCGCGGCGCCGTCTTCGTTCCCGATGGCAAAGGCGGTCATTTTCGACGGAAACGGACCGGGCGCAAAGGCGTTGACCGTGATGCGTTTGCCGGCCAGTTCGGCGGCGAGGATGCGGGTCAGGTGATGCACGGCGGCCTTGGAGGCGGAATAGGAATAGGCCCCCTCGGCCAGCGGCACGGTGCCCATGACGGAGCCGATGTTGATGATGCGCGCGGGGTCGGCGTCGCTGGCGCTGGTGGCGAGCAACGGGGTCAGGTTGCGGGTCAGGGTGAACAGGCCCGCCACGTTGATGTTGAACACCTTTTGCCACGCGGCGTGCGAGAATTCGCCGTAGGGCTGGCCCCATGTCACGCCGGCGTTGTTGATCAGGATGTCGAGGCGGCCGGTGCGGGACTGCACTTCGTTGCTCAGGGCGTTTATGGCGTCTTCGGAACCGACATCGCCGGCGAAACCTTCGGCGCTGCCGCTGGCGTCCAGTGCGTTGAGGTCGGCGGCGACGGCCGCGCAGGTCTCGCCCTTGCGGCTGGCGATCAGGACGCGGGCGCCGCCCTGCACCAGTGCAGTTGCCATCATGCGGCCGATGCCGGTGGCGCCGCCGGTGACGAGGGCGGTTTTGCCGGATACACCGAACAGCGAGTCTAGGTATGACATGGGGACCTCCTGATTTGGTGCAAGAATGAAGGATATCGACGCAAGAATCAAACCCTACGTTGCGTTGCAAAAATACGCTTTGAGTTTCGGAAAAACAGGCGTATCATATGGCCACTGACTCAACCAACGTGGGAAACGGGGGCTTCCTTGCAATAACAATCGAGGAACTAACAATGGTCTATTTCGTGATTACCCTGCTGTCAGGGATGCTGGGCGGAGTTCTGGCACAACAGTTTTTCAACGAGTATTCGCTTGGGTTGGTGGGAAACCTTGTCACCGGATTTCTGGGTGGCGCTGCCGTATACGTCATTACTTGGTTTGCGCTGGGTGGCGAAGCCTATTCGGTCGCGATCGTCGGCGGTATTCTGGGCGGGATAATAGCCCGTGCCGGATTTGCCGTTATTCGTCAGCGTATGGTGAAATAACGGTAAAACAGTAGTGTTTGCCGCCCGCGAAAAACGGGTGGGCGGTAAACAGAAATAGCGACTCGTATCTAATCGAGTCCCAGAACATCCAGCATTGTATACTCGCCGGGCTTTTGCGACTGGCCCCAGAGCGCGGCCCTGATGGCGCCGCGGGCAAACAGCATGCGGTCGCTGGCGATGTGTTTGAGGGTGATGCGTTCGCCCTCGCCGGCGAAGATTACCTCGTGTTCGCCGATCACGTCGCCGCCGCGCAGCGAGGCGAAGCCGATGTCGCCGCGTTTGCGCGCGCCGGTGTGGCCGTCGCGGCCACGGTCGGAAACCTCTGCCAGATCGACACCGCGTCCTTCGGCGGCGGCCTCGCCCAGCATCAGGGCGGTGCCGGAGGGGGCGTCGACCTTGTGGCGGTGGTGCATCTCGACAATCTCGATATCGAAATCGGCGTCCAGTGCCTCGGCCACTTTGCGGGTGAGGACGGTCAGCAGGTTGACGCCGAGGCTCATGTTGCCCGCGCGCACGATGACGGCGTGGCGGGCGGCGGCTTCCAGCCTTGCAAGGTCGTCGTCCGACAGGCCGGTGGTGCCGATGACATGGGTCAGGCGGGCCTGCGCGGCGATTTCGGAATGGGCGACGGTGGCGGCGGGGGCGGTGAAATCGACGACGGCCTGCGAGCGGGCGAAGACCTCAAGCGGGTCGTCGGAAACCGTGATGCCGAGGGGCGCACCGCCGAGACATTCGCCAAGGTCGCGCCCGATCCAGTCGTGGCCCGGGCGTTCGGTCGCGCCGGAAATATGCGCGTTTTCGTTTTCCCCGATTGCCTGAACCAGCATCCGGCCCATGCGGCCCGATGCGCCTACGACTGCTATGCCTGTTGTATCGCCCATAATCATCCCCAAATCCGGTATAGGCACGGGTTTAGCGCCCCTTTGCGCGGATGCAAAGGGGGGATGTCTTGACTTAAGCGCATTGCGGGTGGATTAGGAGCCATGGGAAAGAACAAATTTCATGAAGGGTCAGGCCCTTCGCAGCGACAATTGCGGGTGGCGGAACTGATCCGGCGCTCGTTGTCCGATGTGCTGTTGCGCGGTGATATCCATGACGAGGATCTGGCGCATGTGTCCGTAACGGTGGGCGAGGTGCGGACCTCGCCGGATCTGCGCCATGCGACGGCCTTTGTCCTGCCGCTGGGCGGGGTGAATACGGAGCAGGTGCTGGAGGCGCTGAACCGCAACCGCGGCGAAATCCGCCATCTGGTGACGAAAACCCTGTCGCTGAAGTATTCGCCGGAACTGAAATTTCTGGAGGACCAGAGCTTCGACCAGATGGACGAGACGCGCCGTCTGTTGCAGGCCGAGGATGTGCGCCGCGATCTGGAAGCGGATGAATAGCCGGTGTTTCGCCGTCTGAAAGCACGGTTTGGCAAAAAGCCGGTGCGGCGGTCACCGGCGGAGTTGATGTTGCGGCTGGAGCGGGCGGATGTGTATTACCTGCATATCGCCAAGAGCGGCAGCACCTTTCTGAAAAACCTGTTCTATTATCTGGATCACGGGCAGCAGCATATTGCCGGAAACCGTATTCACGGGGAGCCGGAGTTGTTACGGGCGCGGGCGGAGGACGAGGCGCGGATCAGGGCCTCGAAACACGCTTTTGCGGTGATCCGCGATCCGCTGGAGCGGTTTCTGTCGGTGTATTTCGACAAGATCTATGGCGAGGGGCCGCTGAATTTCCCCGATCTGCGGGAGTATTTTACCGAAACTGTCGGGCTGGATTTATCCTATGATCTGGATGTAGAGGGACACCGGCGCAACTGTTATCTGCTGATCGACTGGATTGCCGAAAATCTGGCCGGAAACACCGATCAGCCGGTGAATTTCCACTGGCGGCGGCAGGCGCGGCGGTTGAAGCGGGTCGAGAGCCTCGATCTGGAACTGCTGACGCTGGACGGGCTGGACTGGCAACTGCCGATGCTGCTGGAGGAGGTTCTGCCCGATATCCGCGAGGCCATGGCGGCGGTGCAGGCCAGAAACGAAAGTGTTGCGCCGGTCAATCGGGCCGATGTGGTGGATGCCGCGTTGCGGGCAAAAATCGAGGCGGTGTATACCGGCGACAAGCGATTGTATGACCGGGCGCGGGCGCGCTGGGCCGATGCGGGGGCGGGTGACAGGTTGCGGGCGCTGGCAGCGCGGGACTTGCCGTTTTATTGTGTGACCACGCCCAAGGTCGGCTGCACCTGGTTGAAAAACCTGTTTTATATTCTGGAGTATGGGGAGCCGTTCGAGGCGCCGTTGCAGATTCACGGTAGCGGCAAGGTGGGTCACATTGTGCTGGAACGTGACAGTGCGCCGGATGCGGTGAAGTTTTTCGTGGTGCGTGATCCGGTGGAGCGGTTTTTCTCGTTGTATTATGAAAAGGTGTTGTCCGACGGGCCGCAGGCGTTTTCGTGGGTGACGCGGCGCTTGGCGGCGAAGCGGGCGTTTGATGTAAATGCGGATACGCTGGGCAAGCACCGGACGAACTGCATGGCGTTGCTGGGCTATCTGGAGCATCGGTTCAAGGTGCAGCCGGTTGCGGAGTTGAACCCGCACTGGCGGCCACAGGTGGAAACCGCGAAACGGGTGGCCGGTTTCGGGTTTGTGCCGGTGTTGCTGGAAGAATTGCAGCCGCGTTTGTTGCAAATGGCAGGCGCGCGGGTCGGGGGGTTGGCGGCGGCGCTGGCGCTGGTGCCGGAAAAGAATGCCTCGGTTCGGGAATTTCCCAGTGCGAAAATCCTGACGGCGGATATGGCAAAACGGTTATCGGCCCTTTATGGCGCCGACGAGGCGTTGTATGAGCAGGTCAAACGCGGCCGGGCCGAGAATGGCGTGCCGCCGGAGCTACAGGATTATCATGGCAAGACGTAAAAAGGGCCGCCCCGTGCATGGCTGGCTGGTGATCGACAAGCCGCAGGGCATGACATCGAGCGCGGTGGTCAACAAGGCGAAATGGGCGTTCGATGCGCAAAAGGCGGGCCATGCGGGCACGCTGGACCCCGAGGCGACGGGTGTGCTGGCGATTGCCTTTGGCGAGGCGACCAAGACCGTGCCCTATGTGACGGATTCGATGAAGGCCTATCGCTTTACCGTGCGGCTGGGGCAGGCGACGAATACCGACGATGTCGAGGGCGAGGTGATTGCCGAGAGCGATCTGCGCCCGTCGGCAGAGGATATCCGCGCGGCACTTCCGGCGTTTACCGGCGATATCATGCAGGTGCCGCCGCAGTATTCCGCCGTGAAGGTGGACGGCGAGCGGGCCTATAAACGTGCCCGTGACGGCGAGGAAATGGAGCTGGCGGCGCGGCCGTTGTTCGTGGAATCGCTGGAACTGGTCGATATGCCCGACGCCGATCATGCGGTGCTGGAGATGGTTTGCGGCAAGGGCGGCTATGTGCGGTCCATCGCGCGCGATCTGGGGCAGGTGCTGGGCTGTTACGGCCATGTGGTGCAGTTGCGCCGCGTCTGGGCCGGCCCTTTCGAGATCGAGGATTCGATACCGTTTGAAAAGCTGGACGAAATGGCCAAGGACCGTGCGCTGGACGAATTCCTGTTGCCGCTGGAGGCGGGGTTGAACGACCTTGCGGAACTGCACTGCACGCCCGAGGGCGCGGCGCGGCTGCGCAACGGCAATCCGGGGATGGTGATTGCCTCGGACGTGGAATATGGCGAGGAATGCTGGGCCTCGCTCGACGGGGTGCCGGTGGCGATCGGGGTTTACAAGGCGGGCGAATTGCACCCCAATCGGGTTTTTGTTCTGGGGTAGGCCTATGGAAACCTTCATTGCCGGAATTTTCGTTGGCCTTGCCGTGGCGGCACGTTGGCTGGTCGGCTCGGGGCTGAGGGCATTGTTCGGGGGCGGGGTATGATTACACGCACCCATACCAAGGGCGATGCGCCGTCGGTGGCGAGCTATTCGGATTGCGAGAAATACCGCTATGACCTGACACGGGTCTGGGATGAAAACGGGCGCAGGGTGCTGTTTGTGATGCTGAACCCGTCCACCGCGACCGAGGTGCAGAACGACCCCACTGTGGAGCGGTGCGAGCGTCGCGCCCGTGCGCTGGGCTTCGGGGCGTTCCGGGTGTGCAACATTTTCGCCTATCGCGCGACAGACCCGAAGGTGATGCGGGCCGAGGCCGATCCGGTCGGGCCGCTCAACGATACGGCGATTCGCGAGGGTGTGGACTGGGCCGACGAGGTGGTGGCCGCCTGGGGCGCGCATGGCGAGCATCTGGACCGCGGCGCGGCGGTCGCGGCGCTGTTGCGCGAAACCGGTGCGCGGCCGAAGCATCTGGGCTTGACCAAAGCGGGGCATCCGAAGCATCCATTGTATATTGGATATGCGGTTCAGCCGCAGGCGTGGTGGTAGGGCATGGCCGACGTAAACGACATTCGCAAGTATTTGTATTTCGAGGGCTACGATCCGACGATCCTGCCCGATCACGGTGATATTTTCGAGACCTTCGATGTGGTCGGGCCGGATGCGGTTGCGTTGATGGAAAAATTCGGCATTGATTTCAACGTGAATTTGCAGAACTACCACTGGTATTTGCATATGGCCGAGGACGCGGAGTCGGCGCGCCGGAACCCGCCGTTCAGGCGACCCGATTATGTGCCGACGAGTATTCTGGATCTGGTGAAGGCATCACAGACCGGCAAGTGGATCGAGGCGGAGCCAACGCCGGATGCGAAGAAGGGGTTCGAGCTGACGCGCGGGCAGATGGCGGTTGCGGTGGTTATTTTTATCATGATCATTGCCCGGATTTATCTGTTGTTTCGATAGGGGACGGGCATGGCGAAAATCGCGGTTATTACAGGGGCAAGTCGCGGCATAGGGGCGGCAACGGCCGAATTGGCGGCGGCGGCCGGTTTTGATGTTTGCATAAATTATCTGTCGAACCATGCGCGCGCGGCGCAGGTGGTGGAAGCCTGCGAGACACATGGTGTGCGGGCGATGGCGGTGCAGGGAAATGCGGGCAACGAAGCGGATATCGCGGCGCTGTTCGAGGCGTGCGACAAGCGGCTCGGCCCTGTCGGGTTTCTGGTGAACAATGCGGGGATTATCGGGCAGGCCTCGAAGGTGGAGGACCTGCCGTCCGAGGTGCTGCGCGAAACCTTCGAGGTGAATTTTTTCGGGGCCTATCGGGCCTCGCAACAGGCGATCCGGCGGATGTCCACGGCCAAGGGGGGCAAGGGCGGGACGATTGTCAATGTGTCGTCCATTGCCGCGACCAACGGCAGCCCGGGGGAGTATGTGCATTATGCGGCGTCGAAGGCGGCGCTGGACGGGTTTACCATCGGGCTGGCGCGCGAGGTCGGGCGCGAGGGGATACGGGTGAACTCGGTTCAGGCCGGCACGGCGGATACGGAAATCCACACCCTGGGCGGCAATCCCGACCGGCCGGCGATGGTGGCGCGGACCTCGGCGCTGGGACGGGTTGCGACGGCGAAGGAAATAGCCGAGGCTGTCTTGTGGCTGGGGACGGAAAAATCCAGCTATGCCACCGGCTCGATTGTCAGGGTTGGTGGCGGCTTGTAACGGAGGATACCATGACAGCGTTGAAACATCGCGCGTGGCTGCCGGAGGTTTCCGACAGTTTTGTAAGCCGGATCGCGGCTGAAACAGCGGCGGCGGACAGCGATTCCATTGCCGCCAGACTGGAAAACCTTGCGGAACGCAACCGCGAGATCCGGCGGGTGGAGTGTTTCAACCTCGACCCCGCCTCGAATGTCATGAACCCGAAGGCCGAGGCGCTGCTGGCATCGGGCCTCGGTTCCAGCCCCTCGCTGGGCTATCCGAAGGCGAAATACGAGAACGGGCTGGAAGCGGTGGAGGAGATCGAGGCGATCACCGCCGAACTGGCGGCGGAGGTTTTTCAGGCGGATTATGCCGAAATCCGTGTGCCCTCGGGGGCGATTGCCAATCTCTATGCGTTTATGGCGACCTGCAAGCCGGGCGATACGATCATTGTGCCGCCCGCCAGCATCGGCGGGCATGTGACCCATCACGCGGCGGGGGGTGCGGGGCTTTACGGGTTGAAAATTGTCGAGGCGCCGGTGGATGCCGATGGCTACACCGTCGATATTCCGGCGCTGCGCAAGCTGGCGCAGGATATCCGGCCGGAGCTGATCACCATTGGTGGCAGTCTGAACCTGTTCGCCCATCCGGTGCGCGAAGTGCGCGCGGTTGCGGACGAAGTCGGTGCGCGGGTGCTGTTCGACGCCGCGCACCAGTGCGGGATCATCGCCGGTGGCGTGTTTGAAAACCCGCTGGCCGCGGGGGCGCATATCATGACGATGAGCACCTACAAAAGCCTCGGCGGGCCTGCGGGCGGGTTGATTGTGACCAATGATGCGGAAATGGCGGAGCGGCTGGAGGCGATTGCCTTCCCCGGCATGACCGCCAATTTCGATGCGGCGAAATCAGCGGCGCTGGCGATGACCCTGCTGGACTGGCGCGAATACGGGGCGGCCTATGCGGCGAAGATGGTGTCCGTGGCGCAGGCCTTTGCGGCGGCGCTGGAGGCCGAGGGGCTGCCGGTTTATGCGGCGGACAAGGGGTTTACCACCTCGCACCAGTTTGCGGTTCTGGCGGCGGAATTCGGCGGCGGGCAGACGGCGGCGCGGCATTTGCGCAAGGCGGGGTTTCTGGCCTGCGGTATCGGGTTGCCGGTCGAACCGGTCGAGGGCGATATGGCCGGTCTGCGCATCGGCACGCCGGAAATCGTGCGCCGGGGTGTGGAGGAGTCCGACATTCCCGAAATCGCCGCCCTGCTGGCGCGGGCCTTGCGGTCGGATGCGCCGGAGGAACTGGCGGCGGAAACGGCAGCGTTGCGGCGGAAGTTTGGCGGGTTGCGGTTTGTAAGGGGGTAACAGTCGCTACCCCCTTCCCAAACGCTGAAAAACCCTCTATACGCGCGCATGTCGTCGCGGGGATTCCCTCTGGCGGCCCTTTTTGTTTTAACCGTGCTGGACGACATCTTGGCATTGGCCGGACCAAAAAGGTTTTTGAAACCCTTATGTAAAAGGAAAATACGATGTCGATTACCCCAGAGGTCAAAGAGGCCCTGATCAAGGAATACGCAACCAAGGAAGGCGACACCGGTTCGCCCGAAGTGCAGGTTGCGATTCTGACCCACCGCATCAGCGTGCTGACCGAGCATTTCAAAACCCACAAAAAGGATAACCATTCCCGCCGTGGGCTGCTGACAATGGTTGCGACGCGCCGCAAGTTGCTGGACTACACCAAGAAAAAAGACGAAGAGCGGTATAAATCGCTGATCAAGCGTCTCGGCATTCGCCGCTAGAAATACCGGAACGCGCCCTTTTGTCGGGCGCGTTTCGTTTATGTCCGTTTGCGTGGCATCCCTGATCCCGGGTGTTGTGCAGGATGATATGAAACGGGGATCTGTGGCATGGGCCACATTACGCGGCTGCGCCCAAGGGGGCGGGTCGTTGGAAGGAAAAACGACATGATGTTTACCGAACATAAAAAAGAAATCGAATGGGGCGGCGATACGCTGACGCTCGAGACAGGCAAGATTGCCCGTCAGGCCGATGCCTGCGTTATTGCCACCTATGGCGAAACCAGCGTGCTGTGTGCCGTGGTGTTTGAAAAGAAACCGAAGGAAGGGTTCGATTTCTTCCCGCTGACCGTCCATTATCAGGAAAAATATTACGCGGCGGGCAAAATCCCCGGTGGTTTCTTCAAACGCGAGGCACGCCCGACCGAGAAAGAAACCCTGACAAGCCGCCTGATCGACCGTCCGATCCGCCCGCTGTTTGTCCCCGGTTTCAAACATGAAACGCAGGTTATCTGCACCGTGCTGTCGCACGATCTGGAAAACGATCCGGATGTGGTTGCGATGATTGCCGCCTCGGCTGCGCTGACGCTTTCGGGTGCGCCGTTCCGCGGCCCGATCGGTTGTGCGCGCGTTGGCTATGTTGACGGCGAATACACGCTGAACCCGACCGTGGACGACATGCACAAGCTGCGTGAAAATCCCGAGCAGCGTCTGGACCTGATCGTTGCCGGCACCAAAGACGCCGTGATGATGGTTGAATCCGAGGCTTACGAGCTGTCCGAAGACGAAATGCTGGGCGCCGTTGAATTCGGTCACGCGCAGATGCAGCCGGTGATCGACATGATCATCGATCTGGCCGAGGAAGCCGCGAAAGAGCCGTTCGATTTCCAGGCACCGGATAATTCCGAGTTGTACGCCAAAGTGAAGTCGGCCGGTGAAGAGGCGGTTCGTGCCGCGTTTGCCATCACCGACAAACAGGAACGCACCACCGCAATCAAGGCCGCGCGCGAGACCGTTATCGCCGCCTTGAGCGAGGAAGATGCCGCCGATTCGCAGTTGGGCAATTGCTTCAAAAAGCTGGAGAGCGAAGTTGTTCGTGGCGACGTGCTGAAAACCGGCAAACGTATTGACGGCCGTGACCTGACAACGGTTCGCCCGATTGATTCCGAGGTTGGCATCCTGCCCCGCACCCACGGTTCCGCCTTGTTCACACGCGGCGAGACGCAGGGTCTGGTGGTTACCACGCTCGGCACCGGCGACGACGAGCAGATGATCGATGCGCTGACCGGCACCTACCGTTCCAATTTCCTGCTGCACTACAACTTCCCGCCGTATTCGGTTGGTGAAGCCGGCCGCATGATGGGCCCGGGCCGTCGCGAGATCGGCCACGGCAAGCTGGCATGGCGCGCGTTGCAGGCGGTTCTGCCGCCGGCGACCGATTTCCCCTATACCATTCGCGTGGTATCGGAGATCACCGAGTCCAACGGCTCGTCCTCTATGGCGTCTGTGTGTGGCGGTTCGCTGTCGATGATGGATGCGGGCGTTCCGCTGAAATCCGCTGTGGCCGGTGTGGCCATGGGGCTGATCCTCGAAGGCGAGGATTTCGCGGTTCTGACCGATATTCTTGGCGACGAGGATCACCTCGGCGACATGGATTTCAAGGTTGCAGGGACCGAGAACGGCATCACCTCGTTGCAGATGGATATCAAGGTGGCCGGTATTACCGCCGACATCATGAAACAGGCGCTGGCACAGGCCAAGGACGGGCGTTTGCATATCCTTGGTGAAATGTCCAAGGCGCTGACCGGTGCCGGTGATTTCTCGATCCACGCGCCGCGTATCGAAACCATGCAGGTTCCGTCGGACAAAATCCGCGAAGTTATCGGTTCGGGCGGCAAGGTCATCCGCGAAATCGTCGAGGTTTCCGGTGCCAAGGTCGATATCAACGACGACGGCATTATCAAGATCGCCTCGCCGAATGCCGACAGTATCGAGAAGGCCCGCGCCATGATCCACGCGATTGTGGCCGAGCCGGAAGCCGGTGCGATCTACACCGGTAAAGTGGTGAAGCTGATGGACTTCGGTGCGTTCGTGAACTTCTTCGGCAAACGTGACGGTCTGGTGCATGTCTCGCAGATTGCGGCGGAGCGTATCGGCCACCCGAAAGACGTGCTGACCGAGGGTCAGGAAGTCAAGGTCAAGCTGATGGGCTTCGACGATCGCGGCAAGGTGCGCCTGTCGATGAAAGTTGTCGATCAGGAAACCGGCGAAGAGATCAAGAACGACGGGTAATACCGGACAAACATCCCCGGGCTGCTGAAATAGCCCGGGGAATTATGCGAAAGATTTCGATGGCATGACTACTCCGAAAGCTAACGCGTATAATTTATATAAAATTGTTGGGTTAACGGCGGTTTATGCCTTTGCCGTCAGTATATTTCTGACGGGGGTTGCGCAGTATGTCGCGGGATCGGCGTTTATTCTGGCGCTGTTTGCGGGTTTTGGAATTTTCCTGCCCGGATATCGCGAAGTAACACGCAATCGCTGGCCGTTCCTGCGGGCTTATAGCGCAATGGTTGCGGTGTATGTTCTGTATGTTTTCGGATTTGCCGCCTTTGGCAAGGTCGGGGTCGAGGGCTGGGGAATCGTTCTGGAACTGACGCTGACGCTGGTGTTTGCGGTTTCCGTCGCCGGTTTTTTGTTCAGGGCGGGTAAGGATCTGTTGAAATATCTGGTGGTCCTGTCATTTTTCCATGCCAGCCTGCTGATGCTGGCGGCGGTGGTGCAGGTGGCGTTGTCGGATAAAGCCACGGGGTTTCGGGTGGCGGGCGATATAAATGCGATTATCTATGCCCATTTCATGATGACCAGCGCCGGCATTTTTGCGGTGTGGCTGTTTCAGAATGCGCGGACTACGGCGAGTGTTGGAAAATTTGTGCTGCTGGCCGTATGGCTGCTGGCGGCGATATACGCGACGTTTCTGACCGGATCACGGGGTGCCATTCTGGCGTTTTTCCCTATTCTTCTCGGCTTTATGTTTATTGTGCGCAAGGACCGGCCGGTTCGGGTGCGGGCGGTAGTGTTATTGGCGGTTCCGCTGGTTTTCCTGACCTTGCTGATCGCGTTTTCCAGCCGAACGGCGTTGGGCGCGGCGGAGCTGGCGCAGTCGCTCGACGGGCAGAAAAATACCGGTTCGGTCGGGTTGCGGCTGCAATTCTGGAAACAGGCGTGGCTGATGATCAAGGCGCATCCGTTGGCCGGAAACGGGCTGCGGTTTTTTTATGACATTGCCGATTTACCGCAATCCAGCCCGATGATGGCGCATAAACACGCGCACAACCAGTTCCTGGATATCTGGATGAAGTCGGGCCTGCCGGGTGTCGGGTTGTATCTGGGGCTGCACGGTATTCCGCTGGTCGCAGGGTGGCGTTTGATCCGTTCGAAAGCCGATGAAACGCTGGGGTTGGTGCTGATCTGGATGACCGGCAGTTTCTTTGTTTACGGGCTGACAGATATATTCATTACCGGAATCGGGCAGATCACCGTTTATGCGATTTATGTCGTTGCGCTGCTGATCCTTGCGGACCGGAAGGTGTTTCCGGCCCGCACCGATTCCTAGGGCGGTGACCCGTAAACCCCGCGCCGCCAGCGTGAATATCGCGAAATATC